>JASLBO010000513.1 GCA_030146605.1 Sphingomonas sp.
CTCTGTTCGTCGTGACGAACGAGGTGGCATCCCTGGCGACGGCGGACCATCGGTCCGCACCAGATGTGAGGTACAGCAATGCAGGCCGGCACTGACCGGGTGCTCCATAGCAGACCCCGCTCGATCGCGCGGGTTCACGCATGGCGTCGGTGCGGATCAGGTGCCGCCTGAATGGTCGAAGAACCCGATTTTCCGTTCTGTCGCCGCCCATCCTGTCGGCTGACGATGACGTCGTCGGCAACACCCGCCATCCAGCGCCCTGCAGCGGCCCTCGCCGGCCACGCTGCACCGCGTGCGCGCGATTCGCGGCAACCCGCGCCAGGCCGGCGGCACGGCCTGGAACGAACGAGGCACCCGTGAAACGGCGCACTGGAACTTGCTCCGATCCGGAGGTAATCGCGTTCGCCGAGGCGCTCGCCCGCGCTAGCGTGGCGCGCGACATTGCAGCGGCCCGGTCCGAAAGGGAGGCAATCGGTGCGAACCGTCATCTACGCACGCTTCAGCAGCGATAACCAGAATCCGCGCTCGGTCGCGGACCAGGTGGCGCTGTGCCGCGAGCGCGCCGAACGCGAAGGCTGGCCGATCGTGGCCGTGTTCGAGGACGCCGCGATCTCGGGTGCGGCCGGCATCGGCGAGAACCAGCGCCCCGGCCTCAATGCCATGCTCGATCTGGTCGAGGCGGGCGGCATCGACCAGGTGCTCGCCGAATCCACCGACCGCGTGTCGCGTCACGTCGCAGACGCGCATCTCATCCGCGAGCGCATCGAATTCACCGGCGCGCGGCTGTTCACCCTGTTCGACGGCATCGTGACGCCGATGGTCGGGCTGGTGAAGGGTTTCATGGACGCCCAGTTCCGCACCGACCTCGCCGCGCGGGTGCGCCGCGGCCAGCGCGGCTCGATTGCGGAGGGCCGCTCGTCAGGCGGCGTTTCCTATGGCTACCGGGTCGCCAACCGTATCGACGAACGGGGCAGGCTCGTGGCGGGCCTGCGCGAGATCGACCCGATACGCGCCGCGATCGTCCAGCGCATCTTCCGCGAGTTCGCAGCGGGCGAGAGTCCCCGCTCGATCGCTGGGCGGCTCAATGCCGAAGGGGTGCCGCCGCCAAGGCGCGGCTATTGGCACACGACGACGATCAGCGGCGACAACAAGAACGGCCACGGCATCCTGCGCAACCGTCTCTATATCGGCGAGCTGGTCTATGGGCGCACGAAGAACGTCATCAATCCGAAGACGCGCCGGCATCTGATGCGCCCCAATTCCGGCGAGCCGCTCGTCGAACGGCAGGTACCGCATCTGCGGATCATCCCGGACGACCTCTGGCAGCAGGTACAAGAGCGGCTTGCGACCGCCAGAACGATGCCCCCGGAGCGCCAGCGTCGGCCGAAGCATCTGCTGTCGGGTCTTGGAATTTGCGGCGTCTGCGGCGCACCCTGGACCAAATGCTCGAGTACCTTCTGGGGATGCAGCCGCTTCCGGAACGGACGCGGCTGCTCCAACAACCGCATGATCGGCTCGAAGCGCTACGAAGTTCGCGTGCTTGCGCAGCTCAAGCAAGGCATGCTCGCGCCCGACGCAGTCGCGGCGTTCGTGCGCGAATATCATCGCGATTTCGCGCGCCGGGCGTCGGAGCTCGCCCGCGAGCGCGCCCAACTCGAAGGCAGACTGGACGCGGGGACGCGAAAGGTGCGACGACTGCTCGACGCCTTTATGGATGGCGGCAGCGAATTCCCCGAGATCCGCGATCTGTTGTCGGCAGCACGCGAGGAGAAGGACGGTCTGGTGCGCGCGCTTGCGAGCATGGACGCGCTGCCGCAGGTAGTTGCGCTGCACCCCCGCCTCGACGAGGAATATCGCCGGCAGATCGAGGCGCTTGAGACGGCGCTCGCCGCACCCGAGGCGGCCGTCGAGGCCGTGCCGCGCCTTCGCGCGATGATCGCCCGCATCGTGGTCATGCCAGGTCCGAAACTTCGCGGGGTGCAGCTGGAGGTAATCCGCCAGTTCGATGAAGTGCTGAGGTTCGCCGGCGAGCAGGCTCCACGCCAGGTGAACCGCTCGTGACGCCTGACGTGCTCGATGCTGGTGTGACCCGCGCGCACAACGTTCGATTGCCTCAGGCGCTGGAAAAGCATTGGTGCGCGGACGCGCTCGCTTGTTTGACAGGCGGCATCTGCGCATAATGGTGTCATGATCCTGCCGGCACCAGACATGGTTGCGTTGCGGCGCCAGCTGGGTGAGCAAATCGATCGCGCGCTTCAGACCAGCGATCATATCGGCACCTCCACGGTCAGCTGCTACCTCCAGATGGCGCGGGACATGCTCGGCGAACCGGCAGCTATGGAACCGGCCGGCCCCTGTGCCGACTCCGGCGGCACGGCACACAGCCTATGACCGCGACTGATTCCTGCCTGCCGAACCTTGATGCAGTTTCAGACTCGCCTGATTCGGCAGGCGCATCGGCAAGCAAAATCGCGCGACTCACGAGGCGCCAGAAGGACTGCCTTCGCCTCGTCGCGCAAGGCTACACTTCCAAGGAGATTGGCCGACAAATCGGCATTTCCCACTCCACCGTCGACAATCACCTGCATGAGGCAGTGCAACGCCTGGAGTTGTCGGAAAGGGGGGAGGCGGCCCGCAAACTCGTCGCGCACGAGAGTACGTCCAGGCAGAAACTACCTAGGCAGCCGCGGGTGCTTGCCCCGGCCGCGGCGCTGGCGGAAGATCGACCCCAGGCAGAGCAAATTGGCCGGTCCGGCTGGCCGGCAAGCCTGCTTCCGCCAGTCGGGGGACACCGGAATGATCTGCCAGTTTCGCAGCGCGTGTACGCCATCGCCAGGATTGCGCTGTTCTCGACCCTCGTCTTTGTTGCGTGCGTCATCGTGATCCGGACGTGCCTCGCCGCACTTCACTGATCTTCCGGGCTTCCAGATCGAAAACAGGGATGCGCCGTTCGGCGCAAGGGAGAAGTCATGACCAAACTCACACAGGGCGCCGCGCGGGTCATCGCCGGCGACATCACTGCGGTGTTTCACTCTACCGACAATGCGCTTCTGAGCAGCGTTCGGGTCGTCAGCTCGGTGCTCGAAGGGACTGCAGACTCGGGCATGCATCCCCGCACCAAGCAGAAGCTGCTCGAGACCTTGAGCAGCGGCTACGGCAAGCTCCTCGAAGGCCGAAAGGAAATGGTGCAGGCACAATCCCAGATGGTGGTCATCCAGCGGCAGAGCAACCTGGATACGGTCGACTTTGGTTGCTGGGGTGCCCCGGCGACATTCTTCACCACGGCGGAGATGCCGGAAGTCCTCCCCGCTACCGCGGACGTACTATCCTGCAGGTAGTCCGGTTCGGGTCGACCTCACCTTGACGCCCGACACGCTGCTGTGATCGGCTAGGGTAATGGTCGAGGTTCTTTTCACAATCTTGCTGCTCGGGAGCTGCGCTTATGGGTGGGCTGCCGGCGGGAGTGAAGGTCGATGGATCGTCGCAATGCTCGTCGCCGCCGCCGGGCTCAGCATCCCGGCATCGCACCTGGATCATGGCTGGACGCGAACGCAGCTGCCTGTGCTCGCCATAGACTTGCTGCTCCTCGCGGGGCTGATCTCGATGGCTATGCGCAGCCGCTCGTACTGGCCGCTATGGATGACTGCCTTTCATCTGATCAGCGTGACCACCCATGTGGCGACCGTCGCCCAGCCGGAATTGAAGCCGCTGATCTACTTTGCCCTTCAGTCCTTCTGGAGCCTTCCGTTGCTGCTCGCCATGGTTGGCGGAATCATGCTCGATCGCCGGGCAGGGCTGCCCCTGGCACCCTGATCGAAGAGTATGGCGCGTGAGTTCGGCCGCGCCCTCCGAGGTCGCAGATCCGATCGAAACGGAGCTGGAAGCTATCGCGCGCGACTGCCATCTTCTTGCACGGCGGCTTGCTTCGCTGGCGCCGGCAACGATCAGCACCGCAAAGCGGCCGCACGTCAGCTTATCCAGACTTTCGCAAGTGCGCCGCTATCTGCGCGCAAGGCGCCTGCGCGAGCGCTTGTTCCCGGCGGATCTGTTCGCGGACCCCGCCTGGGACATGCTCCTCGACCTTTATGCATCCGAACTGGAAGAGCAGGCAGTGTCGATCTCCAGCGCGTGCGTAGCGTCCGCCGTTCCCGCGACTACGGCGCTTCGCTGGCTGGGCAGGCTGGAGCAACTTGGACTGATCGAGCGGTCCGACGACAAGAACGACAACCGCAGGACCTTCGTTCGTCTCACGCCGACAACTCGCGCTGCAGTGGAGCGTTGGCTCGAACAGGCGCCGCTGATAGCGGGTGTGGAATAGGTCGATCGGCCCCCGGCGCATGGGTAAGGCCGAAACTTTCGGCGCAACTGCTGCGTCATTGGACGCACCGCCGCCTGAACCCGGCCGAATATGCTGTCAGGGCGAGCTGGCATAAAGGGTGGCAGGCGAAGACACGACCCTCGTTTCTTTTATGCTCGAAACGAATCAAACGCACCAGGCGCGACAACGCGCCTGAGAGACATGCCCTCTTTAGTCGGCGATCGGGTAGTAGCGCGCGCGCAACGGTAATCCTCTCGCGAACTCAACGAGAATGTTGTCGCAGCCCCCGACCTTCTTGTCCTTGTCTGGCCCGATCTTGTCGACCTTGGCGCGGCACGCAGCATCATCCCGGTCGGTTCGGAGCAGGGCGCCGCGACGCTCATACTCCGACACGACCTCGCTGTCGGGCAGGCCGGTGCCACTATACAGGTATGGGCCGGACGAGATGACGAAGGTCGATGCTCTCACCGCGTCGAGGAAGGATCGCCGGGAGGACGTCTTGCTTCCATGATGCCCGCTCACAAGCAGATCGGCGCGCAAATCGGCTGCGCAGCAACTCAGTAGCCTGGCCTCGATCGAACCTGGATCAGGTGCCGAGGCCGGGTCTTTGCGACCGCCGGCCTCAGCATCGCCCATCAACAAGACACGCTGCCCGCCCAGATCGAGCCGCAGGACCAGGCTGTTCTCGTTGGGATCGTCATGGAGTTCGGTGTCGAGATAGAGGAAGCGCATCGACGCGTCAGCGCCCAGGGGGATTTGGTCGAGCTGCAAAGCCGGGCCAAGGCGGACCGTGACGGCGCGCGGCTCCGACTGGCAACTTACGAATCGGTACTCATGATCGCGGCCGGCGCCCACTCCGGTCCGCAGAACGACACCTGGCTCCCGGGCGACGCGGTCGAGGAAATCCCGATAGCCGCAGCTATCGTACAACCGGCCGCTGTCCCAGATCGTCTTCACCGAGAAGGCGTCGAAGATGTCCGGGAGCAGATAGAGATGATCCTTGTGTGCATGGCTAAGGATCAGATGGTCGATGGTGGCTAGATCCGGGCGGACCTTGCGAAGATAGGCCAGAACTCGATTGCTCGCGCCGCGCCGCGTGTCGTCCTGGCTTCCGGCGTCGTAAAGGAGGGTGAAGTCAGGCCCTTCGACAAAGATGGCAAGGCCGGTGCCGACATCGATGGCGTGAACCCGATATGTGGCTGCTAACGCGTCCACCGGCACCGTCCAGACCTTGCTCACAAAGCCTTCGCGCCCGTTGGGAAGGATCACCCGATACCACCGGGGCACGTCGCCCTTGAGGATTGCGGTCTCGCCCGGCCCCAGCGCACCGATCGGGGCGGCTTCGGAGCTCGGCTGGCTTCGCACGACCACATTGCGAACCACGCGCCCGTCGGGCTGAACCCGGTCCTGGCCAAACGCAGCAGAGCAACAAAGCAGGCTGGCGGCGATAAAGCCCGCGATCGATCGCAACATCGGTTTCCCCCCCAATGGTCCTCGGACCAACTGCATGGCGCCTTGTCTGACCGCAAGCGGCAGGATCATAAGGATGACGGACAGTCGCGTCGCTGGCTTACCCGTCGCAAGCGCACCCGCGCGGCTGATGACAAGTCAAATGGCGCGCTATGCAGCTATTTCCGCACGCCTTGCCCTTCGTACAAACTTTGCAGCACGCAGACGTCGCCGAGACGATACCGCAGGGCGCGAAGTTAGCGGGACCAACCGCGAGCAGAGCAGCAAATGCAAGAGCCTTCATGATATCCTCCCCCGAAGACGCTCCAAGGCTAGCATGATTTACGTTTGAGTCCAGCTCGCCTGATCAAGCCTCCGCTCTTTCCGCTTTATTCCGAAACGTCTCCTGTCCGGACTATGAAAGCCCGCAGACAATCCGACCCTGACGACATAATAGATCTTTCAACCTTCGTGGCTGACCTCGCGCAACTCGGCCGCAAGATGTTCACCGCTCGCTGCGCTCCTCCTTCGCCACTTCTTGTATGCGATTTCCGCCTTGCGATCGGCCTCCTCGAGGCGCTCCCGAACGTGAGAACCTTCTCCAGACAGTCCTTCGAGGCCGTGAGATCGAGGAACAGATGCTTGAACGCCGGAGATACTCGCACCCTCCGCGTAGCGCTCTGCCTGCTGGCCAATCCTGTTACTTTTGGGGGATCCGGGGATTACTCCCTCGCCGCCGCTCCGATCGTCCGGAACTCCGCAGTCCCGGTCCGTTCAACCCGCCGCGGCGTTGCCCAGCGTCCGTCGGGCGGCGCGCCATGCCGGCACCGCGCCGCCGAGCACCCCAACAATCACTGCAAGGGTAACAGCCTGGACGATGTCGTTCATGGTGAGATCGAACTTGAACATCACCTGTGTGAGGTTGCCGCCGATCGTGCTCGCGCTCCGCCCTTGCAGGAACAGGCCAGCCAGCGCCACCCCGAGCCCCGAGCCGAGCAGCACGAGCAGCACCGCTTCCACCATCGTGCTCACGAAGATCGAGGGCCCGCGAAAACCGAGAATGCGCAAAGTCGCGATCTCGGTCGCGCGCGTCGATACCGAAGTGAACATGGTGTTGAGCGCGCCGGCAAGCGCGCCGACCGCCATTGCGATGCCCAGCGGCCAGCCGACGAACAGGATGAGCTTGCCCATGTTCCTCGCCTGCGCGGCGAAATAATCCCGCTCGGAGCGGGCCACGAGTTTCAGGCTGGTATCGGCGGCGAGGTAGCGCTGCAGCGCGGCGAGCGCGGAAGCATCGCTCAGCCGCGCGCGCACCGATTGCACCGCCGCGCTCGACCCGAAGAACTGGCCGACCAGTTTCCGGTCGGTCCAGACCTCCGATTCCATTGCCGATCCGCCGGCTTCGAACACGCCGACGACGCGCCACGCCATCCCGGCGAGACGCACGCTGCCGCCGAGCTTGAGGTCGCGGTAGCGCCCGGCGAGCGCACTGCCGACGACGAGCTCGTTTCGGCCGGGGGTGAACATGCGCCCGCTCGCGAGGCGTGCCAGGGGGCGGACCGCCAGCCCCTGCGGCTCCATGCCGCGCAAGGTCACACTCGACTCGGCGCCGCCGTCCTCGACTGCGCTGATCGTCGCGAAGCTCTCGGCCGAGAGCAGCGGCCCGTGCTCGCCGGCGGCGACTCCCGGCGCATTGTCGAGCCGCGCGAGCCGCGCGGTATCGATCGCGCTGTTGAACTCGGACGCCGATCCCTCGGCGAGGATGATCGCGCTCTGGTCCGATCCAGTGCCGGCAACGGTCGCGCGGAAACCCGATGCCATCGCCAGGAAACCGAGCAGCACCAGCGTGGCAAGCGCGATGCTCAGCACCGTGGCGGACGACATGCGCGCGCGCGCGGGGAGCCCGAGCATGGCGATGCGTGCCACTGCGGCGATCTGTTTGACACTGCCGGTCATCACTTCCTCCCCAATGCTTCGACGATGTTGACACGGCTTGCCTGGAGCACCGGCAGGATGCCGGTCAGCAGGATCAGCAGCGCCACGAGCCCGGCCGCCATCGCGAGTGTTGACGTGCCCATCGCCATGCCGGGCAGCACGTCCTTCAGCGCGGCGCCGACCGCCGAGACGATCAGTGCCGCCACGCTCATGCCCGCGACCGCGCCGGCGATCGCGATCAGCGCGACTTCGCCCGCGAAGATCCGCGCCACACGCAGCCTCGAGAAGCCGAGCGTCTTGAGCACGCCGATCTCACCGGTGCGCTCGCCGACCATGAAGATCAGCGTGTTGCCGACGACGCAGAGGATGACGACGAACGCCGCGCCGACGATCAGCCGGACGATCAGCATCACGTCGCCGATCTGCGACAGGAAGGCGCGGCCAAGCGCAGCCTCGCTCTGCGTGCGCGTCGCAGCTGCCGAATTGGCGTATCCGGCGTCGATCACGCGGGCCATCGCATCGTTGGCGGCGAGGTCGCGGCCCTGGACGAGGATCCAGTTGATGCGGTCGCGCCCGGTGATCAGGGCTTCGTTGTAGTAAGCGAAGTGCCCGGCCATCGCCAGTTCGCTGCCGCCGGGCTGGGCGGCGGTATAGATGCCCGCCACGGTGAAGCGCCACGCGCGCGTTCCGTCCTCGCGCAGATCGTTGAAACTCTGCAGCGTGACCTGGTCGCCGCGCTTCCAGCCATAGCGCTCGGCCAGAGCGCGGCCGATCAGCAGGCCGTCCCGCGTGGCAAGGAAGCGGGCGCGGTCCTCGTCCGTCACCGTCACGACGTCCTTGGACACAGCTAGATAGGTTTCAGGCTCGACCATCACTGCCGAGACGATGTCCTTGGGCTGACGCCAATAGACCAATGCCATGCGCACCGGGCTCGAAACCGCGACATTGGCCTGGCGGGCGACATCGCGGGCATAGGCGATCGGCAGCGTCTGCTGGAAGCCATTGCGGTTGACCACCATCATCCGCTCGTGCGCGCCCGGCTGGTCCTCGAGCCGGAACGCAGTGCCGACGGCACTCAGCACCCCGAAGATCAGGAAGGCGACGGCGATGCAGCCCACCATCAACAGCATGCGGACCGGATTGCGAAGCGCGTTGCGCCGGATGAGCGTGGCCTCCCTCATGCCGCGATCGCTTCGTCGACGAAGCGTCCCTTTTCGAGGTGGAGCACGGTGTCGGCCGCACGCGCTGCGACGGGATCGTGAGTAACCATGACAATGGTCTTGCCGAGCTCGTCGGCGAGCAGCCGTAGGATCTCAAGCACTGCGTCGGCGCTCGGCCGGTCGAGGTCGCCCGTGGGCTCGTCGGCGAGGATCAGCTTGGGATCGGCGACCAACGCCCGGGCGATCGCGACGCGCTGCTGCTGCCCGCCCGAAAGCTCGCGCGGGCGATGTCGGGCGCGGTCTGCCAGCCCGACCACGTCGAGCGCAGTATCGACGCGGCGGCGGCGCTCTTTCGTGCTCATCGGGTGGAGCAGCAGCGGCAGTTCGACATTCTGTGCTGCAGTTAGCATCGGCATCAGATTGTAGAATTGGAAGATGAAGCCGAGCGTCTGCGCGCGCCACCGGGTCAGGCCCGACTCGCTGTAGCTGTCTATCCGCTCGCCATCGACGGCGAGCATGCCACTGTTGGGGCGATCGATGCCGGCGAGCATGTTGAGCAAGGTCGTCTTGCCCGATCCTGACGGCCCCATCAGCGCGACGAAGCGTCCGCGCGCGATCGTCAACGACAGCTTGTTGAAGATCGGCACTTCGGTGTTGCCACGGCGATAGCTCTTGGAGAGATCGACGATGTCGATGAGATTGTCGGGGGCGGGAACGCGCTGCATGAAGTTCACGAACGGTCTCCTTTGGGAAGGAATGCCGCCTTGGCGGCCATTTGGGGGAGGATGCGCGGATCGCGGCGCACGAACGCGATGTTGACACGCACGGTGGCTCGGTTTCGGTCCGCCGACGGGACGATTGCGGCGACTGCGGCCTCGAACCGCTCGCCGGGAAGCGCATCGAAGGTGAGAACTACACGCTGGCCCGAGCGAATGCCGCTGATATAGGCTTCGTTGACATCGGCCTCGACCTGCAGGCTGCCCATGTCGACCAGGGTCACCACGCCGGTGCGGGTGAACCCGCCGCCCGCAGAGATCGGCGACACGAGCTCGCCGACTTCGGCATTCTTCTCGATAACAACTCCGGCGAAGGGGGCGCGGATCGCGTAGCGGTCAAGCGTTACGTGGGCCGCACGGACTGCCGCGGCGGCACCGCTCAGCGCGGCTTCAGCGGCGGCGATGCGGGCGCGGAGCACGCCGTTCTCGGACTGGCTTTCCTCAAGCGCCGCCATGGTGGTGAAGCCGCGCTGGCTGAGCGCCTGGCGGCGCGCGAGCGTGGCAGACGCCTGGCGATGCTGGTGACGCAGCGCCGTGACCGTCTGTCGCGCTTCGGCTTGGGCGGCGATCGCCCCGTCGAGCGCCGCGCGCGCATCCGAATCGTCGACCCGGGCAATGACCTGGCCGGCCCGGACATGGTCGCCCTCGGCCACGAGCACCTGACGAAGCTGGCCTGTGACCTGCGAACCGACGGTGCCGCCGCGCTGAGGCACCACGAATCCGGCAGCAACCAGGCTGGCAAGGGGCGCATCGGGAGCCGGGGCAGCGGCGCGCGCGGGGGCGGTGGCGGTGGCGGCCGGTGCGGCCTTGCTGCGGCCGAGCAGCGATGCCGTCGCGACGCTGCCAACAGCGAGGCTCACCAGCCCGGTGAGGAGCACCGGCAGCAGGGACCAGCGCCCGTGGCTCTCGACGGGGATCGCAAGCGCCGGCCTGGGCATGGCCGTGCTCGGCTCGCGATCGAGCCGAAGCTCGCGCAGCCGATCCGCTACGGTGGCGGTCATTGGTCGTCCTCCGTCCTGCGCTCACAGCGGGCCCGTGCGGCTGCCCAGACCAGGCCTGCGCCAACGCCCGACACGATGTGTGTCGCGGTTGCGACCACGCCCGCGTTCCACAACAAACTGCCGCTGGTCGCTGTGAAATAGTCGAACGGGGCGGCGCAGAGGAGCACGGTTGCGGCGACGAGGCCGGCGACCATGCCGGTCGTCGGGCTTCCACCGGGCAGCGACAGCCGCGGCAGCACGTAGAGCAGGAGCAGGAACAGCGCGCCGAAACCGATCTTCGCATAAGGGGGCACCTTGTCGGCGATCATGAACACCGCCCTCGCGATGGCGCCGGCTTCGGTCTCGCTACCCACCTGTAGCCACCGCACCGCCGCGGATACATAAGTGAACGACGCCCAGCCGATCATCCATCCGATCAGCGTGCATTTGTGCGCCGCCAGACCCGTAAGTGCCGAGGCGTGAGCCTGCGGTGTCAACGGCGCGGTCATGCGGACTTCTCCTCAAGGAACTGGCGATGGACGAGGCGGCGGTAGAAACCGGTGCCAGACAGCAGGGACTCGGGCGCGCCGCGTTCGACCAGTTCGCCACCGTCGAGCGCGACGATCTGATCCATCGCCTCCAGCCCGGTCATACGGTGCGTGACGAGGATGCAGGTGCGGCCGCGCATCAGCGCTTCGAGCCCCTGCAGGACGAGATGGGCGTTCTCCTCGTCGAGGCTCGAGGTAGCTTCGTCGAGGAGCAGGATCTCGGGATCGCGCAGGAACATCCGCGCGATGGCAAGTCGTTGGCGTTCACCGCCTGATAGCCGCGCACCGCGCTCCCCGATCTGAGTGTCGAGCCCCTCGGGCAACGCCGCCACGAAGCCGTCCGACCGCGACGATGCGAGCGCGCCGGCGATCGCTTCTTCGCCGACCGGCCGGTCGATCCCATACAGCAGATTTTCGCGGACGCTGCCCGACAGCATGGCCGAAGTCTGCGCGACATAGCCGATCCGCGCGCGCCATTCGCGCAGCGGGATCGCCGTGATGTTCTCGTCGCCGTGGCGGATGCTGCCCTGATCGGGCGTATAGAAGCGCTCTACCAGGGCGAGCAAAGTCGACTTGCCCGAGCCGCTGGGACCGATGATCGCCGTGCGGCTGCCCGGCGCGAAGAGCAAGCCGTCGAGAGACAGCGCCAGTCGATCGCCATAGCTGAAGCGGACCCGATCGAAGGTCAGCGCCTTGGGCGTACGGACTGCGGCGCGCGACGTGACCGGTGCCGACCATTCAGGGGCGAGGCGCAGCACTTCGGCGAGCCTGGTTGAGGCGCCGCGTGCAACCGAGAGCTGCGAGAAGAAACTGGTGAGCTGCGCCAGCGGCCCGACGACAGTGAAGATGTAGAGCAGGAACGCCGTCAGCGTACCCGAGGACAAGGTCCCGGCCGCGACGCGCATCCCACCATAAGCGAGGATCGTCACCAGCGAGATCGTCACTGCCAGCGTCATCACCGGGCTGAGCGCAGCCTCGATCCGGGCAGAGCGGCAGCCGAGCGCGAACAGGGCGAAAATGCCGGAATCGGCACGGCGGCGCTCGCGCTCCTCGGCGCCGAAGGTCTTTACCATCCGCATCTCGGCGAAGACCTGGGTCAGGCGCCCGCTCAGCCGGGCAGTCTCGTCCTGGGTGCGATAGGCCACCGCCGCCATGGTCAGCATCACCGGCAGCATTGCCAGGAAAGCCGCGCCGATCACGCCGAACAATATGCTGGCGAGCGCGGCGTCCATCGAGAACAGCACCAACGCCGCGCCGACGAGCAGCAGCACTGCCGAGGCGGCGTTGAGGCTCTCGCGCGAGATGAGCTGGGCGACGGCCTTGGTGTCGTTGATCACGCGGCTGGTCACTTCGCCGCTGGCGAGCCCGTCCAGATACGTGACCGGTGCCGCCACCAGCCGCTCGATCGCCGCGCTGCGCAGCCGGGCGCCGAGCGAAAGCCCCGCCCGGCTGGTGAGGTAGCGCGCGACCGCCGCGGCGACGGCGGCGGCGAGGAGTACCAGCACCAGCTGGACGATCACCGGCCGGTCGAACAGCCCGCCGGAAGTCGCCGCCATCGCGCTCGAGCCGTCAACGATCGTACGGGTCAGCAGCGGAAAGCCGAGCGTGCCGCCCACCTCGACCAGGGTCAGCATCGCCGCGACGGCGAGCGCGGCGCGATCAATGCGGACATGGCCCAATACCGAGAACAGATCGGCATAGGATGCAGGACCCGTCTTGGGGACTGCGGCGTCGGTGGGCGTTGCGCGGGTCACGCGCGCAGGCTCTCGAGGCGGGCGAGCTTGTGCTGGGCCCAGCCGGCGACCAGCGCGCTCTCGCTGCGCGCGCCCCGCTCGAACACTGCCATCGTCTCTTCCAGATCCGGCTTGGTCGCGGCTATTGCCTTGAGCGCTGCGAAACGCACGCGCTCCGAGAGATGTGACCGTGCCGTCTCGGCCAGATAGTCCTGGGCGTTCTCGCCGCCGACCTGGGCGATCATCGGCATCAGCGAGCACATCGACATGCGATTGATCATGTTGCCGACGAAGTTGCGCTCGACGTCGAAGCCATATTGATCGACCACGCTGCCGCGCACGGTGAGCTCCATGATGTTGAGGCTGATCGACATGCTCTCGGGCGGTAGCTGATCATGGATGTCGTAGCAGGCGCGGTAGAGCATCACTTTGCCCTCGCTTAGCGAACTCTTTTCCACGAACTTGAGATCTACTGGCTCGCCCGGATAACCGGCGGTCTCCTCATAGTCATAGGTATAATAGTTGCTGCTGTAGCCGGGACCGAAATGCCCGACGGTCAAGAAGTTGAACGAATGATCGTGCGGGTGGTGATAGAAGAACTGCTCGGGCCCGCTCGCCCGCAGGATGTGGTCCTTGTTCGACGGCCAGAAATTGGCGCGCAGGAAGAAGGTCTGCTGGCGCTTGGTGGGCGCGTAGAGCATGATGACCTGCGGTCCGTAGTTATTCGAGCCGTTTCCGATTCCGGTGCGTTTTTTCAGCTCGTCGAGCGCCATGTCGCCAAGGAAGCTGCGGTTGTTGCTGAGCCGCTTGAGCATCGGCGCCGCTGCAACCATTTGATCGTGATCAGAGGTGTCGATATTCTCGTCGTGCAGATACTCGATGATTTCGTCGAGCTCGATCGCGTCGGTCTGCGGAGAATCGATGACTAGTGGCATGGTGACGTCTCCTATCGGTGAGTGTCATTCGGCCGCGATGGCCGGCATTTCGTCGCTGAGCATTTCGATCGTCCGCTGCGCTGCGCGGCGCACTGCGGCCTGCGGGTCCCGGTCGCGCATGCGCTCGAGATGCGGCCAGGCCCGCTCGAGATCGAGGCCGAGATATTCGCGCATGGTGTGCCAGCGGACGTAGTGCGACGGATGCTCGAGCAGGCGCTCCATTTGCTCGCAGCTGTCCTGGCGGCCGAACAGGCGCATCGCGGTGGCGAGCATCTGAAGTCTCGTCGGCTCTTGCGCGGGCGAGCTGGCGCCGACCATCCGGCGCGTATCGAAGTCGAACTCGAGCGCCATCGGCATCCCGCCGCGGTACATCTGGATCTGCAGCACCAGCGCGTGCGATCCAGCCTTGGCCGAATATTCGAAGGATTCATTGGCCTTGAAGTGGAGAGAGTCGCCGGCCTTGCAGTTGAAGCGGTCCCCCTCCTCGAAGCGAAGGTCGAGCGTGTGAAGGTCGTCATCGTCGCCGAAAGTCGGGATCCTCCACGACTGGAGTGGAAATTCGTGCGAGCGGAAGAATTTGAGATACGTTTCCTGTCCGCCGAAAGTCAGCGTGCGTCGCTCGCCGTAACGCTGCTTGGCGAGATCGATCTCGAAACCGTCGAGCGCCAACAGCATCGCGGTGAACTGGTCGGTGGAGGCGAGCACCATGCCGCCGAAGAATTCGCCGCCGATCGGCTGAAACGAAGAGCCGTAAAAGGGATTGCGGTCGGCGCAGCGCTTCTCTTCGGCGACGATCGCCTGGATGCGGTCTTCGGTGAAGAAGACGTCGCACAGGCGGAACACTTCGGCCGGCGTCATTTCTTCGTTCGCCGCCAGAATACGCTTGAGATCACCGAAACCTAGATAGTCATTGTAATAGCTGACGCTCCGCTTGTTATCTTCCAGCAGACCGGGACGGAACTCGGGGGCCGTCACCACCGCCATGACATCCTTGAGATTCTTCATGTCGTTTCCCTCATGCCGATCGGAACGGTTCACCCGATCCCGTCAGGTGTTTGCGGGCGCGGCCAACGTGCCGCGCCCGCAAGCGATTACTCGGCGCTGACCGCGTCGTTGGTGACCGCGATCACGACGCCGATGATGATGCCGGCGATGACCTGGCCGGCGACGACCGGCGTGTGGCGGGCCGAGCCGGGAGCACCGACTTCGAGATCGAGGGCGGGCAGGTTGTTGGTATCGAACATGGAATTTCCCCTTGTTGAGCGTGTCAGAGTTGATCGACTTCTGCGAAGAAGATCGCGCCGATGATAGAAGCGATGCCGGCGGTGAGGCTGCAAATGACAGCCTCGCCACGCTGTTCAACGAGCATACCAACTTCAAAGTCGAGCGCAGGCAAGTTATGTACTTGATGATTGCTCATATTCGATCTCCTGTTATTGGGCCATAAGCCCCGATCTACACCGTGTCGGCAATCGTTGCTGACAATTAGAATGTGTCATTACTGACCTATGCGGTCAATGCGTTGTAACTGTTGTTACGCTCAACTTGAGACCATTTCCGCGGCGCGCCGGGCCCACGCGCAAAGGTGCGCGCCACTTCGAGGAAATAGCGCTCCAGCGCTGCGCGTGAGTCAGGGCTCAGCTCGACCCAGGTGCGGCGACCGTCGCACGCGTCGGGTTCGCTGCTGAGCGTGCCCGTCTCGATCAGGTTGCCGACCCAGCGCACCCCGGTGCTGCGCGGCACGCCCGCGGCCAAAGCAAGGTCAGAGATGGAGACCCGCACACCCTTGCGCTCTGACAGATAGAGGTCGAGCAGCATGTCCCATACCGGGTCGGCCATGTGGAAGTCGGCGAGGAGCCGGCGCTGCAGGCTACGCGAGCGTGCGATGTCCGCCGCGATGCGGCCGCAGCATTCGGATTCCGACGGCTCGCGCTCAGCGGTGCCCCAGCTAAGCGTGGCCTGAAATGGAGCATTCGTGGGCAGGGTGATATGCACGAGCATTGCAGCGCCTCCTCAATGAACGGATCTCTGAATCCATGGACGCCCGGCCTCGACCGCGGCACATTGGCGTGCGGCCATCCGGGCGATGAATGGGTTGGCGTCGCGCGCGCCGCGCTCGAACACCGCGAGACGGTCCTCCAGGCTGGTTTGAGCCGAGGCGAGCGCAGTGATCGCGCTGAACTGTATCCGGTCGCTCGGATGAGACGCGGCAAAGGATTGCACGAGATCGCGGCCATCGCCGCCGCCCAGCTGCGCACACAGTGCCAGCAGCGGCTCGACCGCGCTGCGCGTCAGATGCGCCTCAACCGTTTTGCTTTCGGCATCGAAGCGATACTGATCTCGAAAGCTCAGGTGCGGCGCGCGCTCCATGATGTTGAGCGAGACCGACAATTCGTCGGCGGGGAGCTGGGCATGGACGTCGCGATGCGCGCGGTAGAGCATGATCTTGCCCTGCTCGAGCCGCGATCTCTCGACGAAGCGCAGATCGGCTTCGTCGCCAATGGCGCCGGCGAAATTATCATAGTCATATTCATAATAATCGCTCCAATAGCCGGGGCCCATGTAGCCCGCGGTCAGAAAGGAGAAATTGTGGTCGTGCGGCACGTGGTAGAAAAATGCCTCATGGCCGTTGTCTTGGAGCAATCGATCACCCTCGGATGGCCAGAAATTCGCGCGGATAAAGAAGTCGCGCGCCTGATGCAGGATCACTACCTGTGGCCCGTAGACATTCCTCGCGCTCTGATCGCGACAGCGCTGCTTGAGCTCTTCGACGATAATATCAGCCAGAAAATCACGATTGTTGGCGAGCGCCTTGAGGCCGTCGCCAAACGACGCGAAGCAATCCTCGTCGCGCGCGTCGAAACCGCCGGCTTCCAGCGCTTCGACAAGATCGCCGAGTTGGGCGCGGTTTTGCGTAGCGGTTTCGATCACGCGTGGCATGCGCTGGCCTCCATCGCGAGCACGCCGAGCGCGTTTCGCGCAGCCGCGCGCAGGTCGGGATGCGGATCCCGCTCGGCCATCGCATGGAGCCGCGCCCGCGCGCGGCTTTCGTTCAGACGGAACAGTTCGGTGGTCGCGTGCCAACGCAGGAAGAAGCTGTCGTCATGCGTGAAGGGCTCGACCACCGCGTCGTCCTCGCTGCGCCCAAGCGTAGCGAGGAAGCTGAGCAGCATCTGGCTGCGCGAGGCACCATCGCTCGTGCTGCACGCCGCGACGGCTGTAAAATCTTCCGAATCATATTCCACGAGCAGCGGTGCGCGATCGACCAGTATCTCGGCCTGCAGTACGACGATGTCAGCGATTGCATGCTCGATGACATAGCTCTGGGTGCGGCCGTCGAGCGTCAGGATGTCAGCGTCTCCGAGCGCCCGATGCCCCGCCGGGCGACATGCGAGGCCGTCGTCGAGACTGAAATTGCCCGATACTTGCGGTGCATCCCACATCCGCAGCAGCGCGCCGCCGGCGCGCAGAAACTTCTGCACCGATACGGTGCCGGTGAAGGTGATTGCCGCGGGGCCGCGCGGCCGCATCTTCTTCGCGGCGAGCACATCCACCGGCAGGCTGTTCAGCGCGATGTCGACATGGCGGTGCGCGAACACTGCCATGCCGCGTTGGAAGCCGTTGCCAGTCGGCGCGAGCGGTGGTTCGAAATAGGCGTCGCGAAGCGCGGCCTGCGCCATCGCGGCGATCCAGCCATCGATCCAATCGGTATCGGCAAAGGCGGCTTCCACGACTTCGCGAACGGAATCGACGGTTGGATCAGTTAGCGCATCGAGTGCGTCATGAAGAGCCGCCAGCGCCGGCTGCAGACGCCAGTGGTGCGCCGGCAGGCTCGTCGGCAGCGCGCCGCGGCGGACTTGCTCCGCCTGTTGGAAATAGTGCCGAAGTTCTGGTCCTGAAATCATACATCATACTCCAGCGCCAGGCACGATTCACGGTCGCCGCGCCCTGCTGACAGCGGCGGGATCGATGCATGGTTTGTACGCAGACGTCTTGTTCGAGCGGATTGGAGGGGGCCGTGGCGGGCTCGCCACGGCCCCTTCGCTGTCGGCCGCTATCCTCCGATGAGATAGGTGCCGACGATCACGCCGATGCAGACGGGTCCGCCGACCTCCTGGCGCGTGACATGCCCGCAAAATCCAACGGGGGTACGCAGAGTGAAAGCGGAAGCGTGCACGTTGCTTGTCTTGGTCATCGATATTCCCCCGAAAGCAGCCGGCGGGACCGGCCAGTACCTCCCAAGTCGTCGTCTCTGGCGCACAAGTCTCCGCTTCGCCGGTCGCGTAGTATCGCGTTCGGCGGATCGGTATCCGTCTGAGACTTTCGACGAAGACGGCTTTTCAATGCCGTCAATCAGTTAGTCCCGCGGGAGTGGAAAACCTGTCGCAGTTTCTCAAATTTTTTTTGAGCGCGGGATTTGTTGGCGCGGCCCCTTAGGCGCCAAGCATCAGTTGATCGATCGCAGTCTCTCGGCGATGATCGTCCAGCACCTCCGAGAGCTGCTGGATGACAGCGCGTTGGCGCCGGAGCCGCACGAACAGGAATGCGATCGTGGCGGCGATTACGGCCAGGCCTAGCAGCGCCGACCAACTGAGCAGCGCGTTCGCCAGATGCGGGACAGGCGGGCGCCCATCGCGCTGGCTCAGCACTGCAAATACCATTCCCAGCAACGTCGCCGGTCCGAACAGCGCCAAGTCGAACAGCGTGCGGCGGACGCGGGCGCGGTATCGCCGTATTTGGCCTTCCAGGAAAGTTTCCCGGTCGCGCTGGTTGGCGCCCCACTCCACACGACGCAACCGATAGCGCGCCCGCGCCGACCACAATAGGAGGAGCAGGATCATCACGCCGACCGCGAGCGAACCAAGCGTGAATTTGCGCCAGATCCCGAAAACCACGAAAACGGTCAGGCAGGCTGCGACCAGCAATTCGGCCCGCTCGATCCATTGGGCGCGCCGCAGCACGCGCTCCGAAAGCGCCGACACCTCTTCCGGGGCATGCCGTACGCTACCGCGCCATAATTCGGATAGATCGTCCAACTCACCGGCCATGCGCGCGCCCCATTTGCTCGACGAGCGCCGACTTTGCCCGTTGGCATCGGAGCATCGCGGCGTTGGCGGTGATCCCCAATGTCTCGCCGATCTCGATGAACGAAAAACCTTCCAGCATTAGCGTCGCCGTCTCCCGCTGGGCCACGCTCAACTGCCGCATCGCCGCCACCAGTTGCGAACGTCGATCCGCGACGATTGCCGCTTCGTCAGGCTGCAGGTCGGCTGTGGCGAGCTCTTCGCCCAACTCTTCCGTAACAGGATTTCGCGCGCGGCGCGACACGTGCGTCACCGCCCGCTTCTGGGCGATGCTTGCGACGTAGGTCTTTAGGGAAGATTGGCCGCGAAAGGACGGCAGCGCGCGCCACACGGCAAGGACGATCTCCTGCTTGAGATCCTCCCGCTGGCTCGGATCAGCTTCATAGGCGAGTGCTATACGCGAAAGTAGCCCTGAATGGGTGCGTATGACGTCATTGAAGCTCACATCGCTCAAGACGTTTACCCGCCCCCGGACAACCAGCCACTCTCAGCGAACTAAACCGATCTGATGCCACAGGGAAGCGTTGTCGTGCTTGCCGAGTTCAACATACGCATTTGGCGAACGATGCAGGATCACCGGCCCTCCCGGCCCGCAACTGGGCGAGGGCTGCGTCGCATGGTCGCCGGTCGGCCCGGTGATCAAATCGCGTCGTCGCCTCGTCACAGGCTCCCGTCCTAAGTTCCAGGTGCGCACGACGATCGGTCGAGCTCTTGCTGCCCTTCGGCTACCCATCGGCGCACGCGCGCCGCGCTCGCCAAAAGCCGATGCTCCGGGTGCATTGTTGCTCGCGCCGAACCGTTTAGGCGCGCGGCACCCGCACGCTGCCAATCCGATTGCTCTTCTCAATCTCCCTGCTCCGCCCCTACGAGACGAGCGCGCCGGGCAAGGCTGCGTGCTCTGGCAGTCGATCCGTCTTTGCATGCGGCTGGGCCAATCGGGATCTTGCGGCCACGGCTTGCTTCCGTCGACTTGGCAAACGAACCGTCAGCACGCCGTTGCGGAAATCCGCCCCTCGAGGACGCAGCCTCGGTCGCTTCGCTGGTCATCACGACGGGGCGTTGGTAGCCAAGCCTCCAAAGCAGAAGAAGCCGGCACCCGTTTATGCCATGAGCTACTGAGCACAAGGCGCGGACTCTGCGATCCGGCGAGCCCCGGCCGTTCGTGTAGCGGCTCATGTTTAAGCTGGCATCGTGGGGCGCCATCCGCGGCACTCGACCGAAGTTCTGTCAACGCGCAGTTAGCGGAGGCGCATGCCAAAGTGCTGGTCGTGCGCCAGGCGCTCGGCGCGGGGCTCCCGCTCGCCGGGGTGGGCTGCGCGATCCGCCGCGACATTCTCGGGGAGATCGCAGCAGCCCGTGGAGGCGCGCCATTCGACGCGACCAGCCTTACCGAGGATTACGAGCTGGGTCTGACGATCAGCGCGATGGGGGGCCGGGTATGCCTCGCGCGCGTCGCCGAAGGCCCGGGGGGGCCGCCGGTGGCCGTGCGGGCCTATTTCCCCGACACGCTCGGCGCGGCGGTGCGGCAAAAGGCGCGCTGGCTCACCGGGATCGCGCTCGCCGGCTGGGACCGCACCGGCTGGCGCGCGACGCTCAACCTCGGCGATCACTGGATGCGGATGCGCGACCGCCGCGCGACGCTGGCACTCCCCGTGCTCGCCATCGCCTATGCCACGCTGCTGCTGTGGGGGGCGTCGGCAATCCTGCATCTGCTCGCCGGCTCCCATATGCCACCACTCGCCCCGGCGGTACGGACGCTGCTGTGGATCAACTTCGCGCTGCTGCTCTGGCGGTTGCTGGTCCGCGCGGCATTCGTCCGGCACGCTTATGGCTGGCGGGAGGCGATGTGGTCGGCACCCCGGATATTGGTGGGCAATTACATCGCGTTGTTCGCCGCGCGTCGTGCGATCGGGCTATATTTCCGCATGCTGCTCGGCGGCGCGCCGCGCTGGGACAAGACCGACCACCAATTCCCTGACCTGCCGGAGCGGGCGGCCCGGTGACCGGCCAGGGGCGGCCGATCCGGTTCCTCGCACTCGTCATGTTGGGATGGGTCGGAGTCCGCTTCGCCTTGCTCTGGTCCGAGACCGGATCGTTTCCGGCCGCGATCCGCGCGTTCGCGCCGATGGCGGCGAGACCCGAGGCTCTCCGCATGCCGCAGCCGATGAATCGTGCCGCGCCGCTCGCCGGCGCTGCGCCGGTGCGGGGCATCCCGCGCCGGATCGGCGAAGCGCCGTTCCCCGCACCAAAGCCCGCCCGCACCGCCGACCCCCGGCGGGTTCAGATGGCGCTGATGGGGCTGATTCAATATGGCCTGGCGTCCCCCGTCATCACCGGCGCCCTTCCCGTCCCGCTGGCAGCGCAGCCCGAGACTTTGCCGGCCCTGCCCTCGCGCTGGTCGGCCAGCGCATGGCTGGTCGCACGGCCCGGCACCGGGCTTGGCGCGGCACCCGGCGCGAGCCAGCTCGGCGGCAGCCAGGCCGGGCTGCGAATCGCCTGGCTGGCCTTGCCCGACCAGCGGGTGGCGGCCGTCGGCCGGGTCGTAACCCCGCTGCGCGGCAAAGGCGCCGAGGCTTCGCTCGGGCTCGAATGGCAGCCGATTCGCGCCCCCGTGCGGCTCGTCGTCGAGCACCGGTTCGGGCTCGACGGGACGCGCAGCGGCCCGGGACTTGGCGTCGTGGCCGGCTTCGACGGGCTCATTGCGACGGGCTTTCGGCTCGAATCCTGGGGCCAGGCCGGGGCGATCCGCCGCCGGCGCACCGAACCTTACGCCGACGGCGCGGTCCGCGCCACACGGACGCTGGCCGACGCCGGCGATGTCCGCCTCGCGCTCGGCAGCGGAATCTGGGGGGCGGCGCAGCGCGAGGCGGGGCGGCTCGACATCGGCCCGTCGGCGACGCTGGCGCTGCCGCTCGGCAAGCAAAATGTCCGCCTCGCGCTCGACTGGCGCCAGCGCGTCGCGGGGGATGCCCGCCCTGGCTCGGGCCTCGCGCTGACGTTCGGTAGCGATTTCTAGCCGCCGGGCTTTTGCACCCCAACGCAAACTTGGTATCGCCTTGCCCCAATGGATCTGTATCTCCCCATCGCCAACCTCTCGGTCAACGCGCTCGTCATCGTCGCATTGGGCCTCGGCGTCGGTCTGCTGTCGGGGATGTTCGGGGTCGGCGGCGGATTCCTCACCACACCGTTGCTGATCTTCTACGGCATCCCGCCCACCGTCGCCGCCGCCTCGGCCGCGAGCCAGGTGACCGGCGCCAGCGTCTCCGGCGTGTTCGCGCATTTCCGCCGCGGCGGCGTTGACGTCCATATGGGGCTGGTGCTCGTTGCGGGGGGCGTGATCGGCAGCATCGGCGGGGCAGGCGTGTTCCGATTGCTCCAGGCCACCGGCGTGATCGATACGGTGATCGCCATCCTCTATGTGCTGATGCTGGGGTCGATCGGCGGGCTGATGCTCCACGAATCGATCACCGCGGTGCGCGTAGGTCGCGGCGCGGTGGCGGCGCGTCCGCGCAAGCGCCGCCACCATCCGCTCGTCGCGATGCTACCCTTGCGCTGGCGCTTCTATCGCTCGGGGCTCTACATCTCGCCGCTGGCGCCTTTGCTGCTCGGCTTCTTCACCGGAATCCTCACCGTGTTGCTCGGCGTCGGCGGCGGATTCATTCTCGTCCCGGCGATGCTCTATCTGCTCGGCATGGGGACGCAGGTCGTGGTCGGCACCTCGCTTTTCCAGATCCTGTTCGTCACCGCCGCCGCGACGATGGTCCACGCCACCACCACCAAGGCCGTCGACATCGTCCTCGCCGTACTGCTGCTGATCGGATCGGTGGCAGGGGCCCAACTCGGCGCGCGCTTCGCCCAGAAGGCGAAGCCCGAATATCTCCGCCTCGCGCTGGCGCTGATCGTGCTCGCGGTCGCGTTGCGGATGCTGCTCGGACTCGCCTGGCGGCCCGACGAAATCTATTCGGTCGAATTGCTGTGAAAGCCGCGGCTTCAAAGACCTTGGGCGCCGCCCTGCTGATGCTCGCCGCCCCGCTGCTGATGGGGCAGGCCAAGCCGGTGCTCGTCCCGGACGTCTCGCAGCGCAATATCGAGATCGCTTATTCGTTCACTGGCGCCGAATTGCTGCTGTTCGGTGCGATCCTCTATCCAGGCGGACGTGTGCCCGATCCCGAGGACGGTCCGGTCGATATCGTGGTGGTGGTCCGCGGGCCGAGCCAGGCGGTGCTGGTGCGCGAGAAGGAGAAGCTCGCCGGTATCTGGCTCAACGCCGAATCCACGCGCTATCGCTCGGCCCCGAGCTTCTACGCCGTCGCCTCGTCGCGCCCGATCCGACGCATCGTCGACGAGCGGACGCGGGCGATCTACGAGCTTGGCGTCGACAGCCTGCAGCTCTCGCCCGCTTCGGGAGCGATTCCCGAGGTGCAGGGCCGGTTCGACCATGGACTGGTCGACCTGCGCACCCGCGCCGGACTGTTCTACGAGGATTCGAACGCAGTCGAGATCACCGGCGGCGTTCTCTATCGGGCGCGGATCGACATTCCGGCGCGCGTACCGGTGGGGCGCTTCACGGCCGAAACCTTCCTGATCCAGAACGGCCGGGTGCTCGCCGCGGCAGTGCGCCCGATCCATATCCGCAAATCGGGATTCGAGCGATTCGTCGCGACCAGCGCCGAACGCTACTCGGTCCCGTACGGCCTCGTCGCGGTGGCACTGTCGGTGTTGTTCGGCTGGGGCGCGGGGGCGCTCTGGCGGAGGTTCTAGTCCTCGGACAAGCCGTTCCTGACAAACGCAAAATTTACGCTCTTCGGGCATGGTGCAAATCGTAACCCCAGGAGTATCCGATGGAAGGTCAGTTCGGCGCGCGCGTCTTCGATAATGCCGCGCCCGTTTCATCGGGAGAGCCGGTCGCGCCCCGCAGCCAGGCCCGCGCGATCGGTGCGGTGCTCGAGATCGCCGGCTCGTCGAGCCAGGTGATGTTCGATCCCGCCGAGGTCGAGGCGCTCGGCGCAAGCAGCGACGCCGCGATCGCCAATTCCGGGCAGGTCGGCAGCCAGGTCAAGATGCGCGTCGGCAGCACGTGGCTGATCGCGAATGTCCGCTCGCTCCGGCTCGATGCCAGCGGCGACCGCATCCTCGCGCAGGTCGATTTTCTCGGCGAAGGCGACGAGGAGAAACTCACCGGCAAGCTCTACAAGTTTCGCCGCGGCGTCACCCGCTATCCCACGCCGGGCTGCACGGTGTTTCCCGTCTCCACGGCCGATCTCAAGCAGATCTATGCGGCGGACGACCGGGCGCATATCGAGATCGGCAACGTCTATCCGACCAAGGACATTCGCGCCGCGCTCTATGTCGACGCGATGCTCGGCAAGCATTTCGCGCTGCTCGGGAGCACCGGTACCGGCAAATCGACCGCGGCGGCGCTGATTCTCCACCGCATCTGCGAGCTCTCGCCGCAGGGGCATATCGTGATGATCGATCCGCACGGCGAATATGCCAGTGCGTTCAAGACCATTGGCGCGCTCTATGACGTCTCGAACCTGCAGATGCCGTATTGGCTGATGAACTTCGAGGAGCATTGCGAGGTGTTTCTCACCACGCAGGGCTCCGACCGCCAGGTCGACGCCGATATTCTCGCCAAATGCATCCTGCTCGCCAAAAGCAAGAACCGGCTCGCGCAGGAATTCGGCAAGCTCACCGTCGACGCGCCGATCCCCTATCTGCTGTCGGACCTCACCCAGATCCTCCAGCTCGAAATGGGCAAGATGGACAAGGCGACCGACACGGCGCCCTATCTGCGCCTGCGCAGCAAGATCGACGAGATCAAGGGCGACCCGCGCTACACCTTCATGTTCTCGGGCATGCTGGTCGCCGATTCGATGGCGAGCTTCCTCGCGCGGATCTTCCGCCTGCCGGGCGACGGCAAGCCGATCTCGATCATCGACGTGTCGGGCGTGCCAAGCGAGATCACCTCGGTGGTGGTCGCAGTGCTCAGCCGGATGGTGTTCGATTTCGCGATCTGGTCGCGCGGCGAAACGAGGCGTCCGGTGCTGCTGGTCTGCGAAGAGGCGCATCGCTACGTGCCCAACGAGCGCAACGCCGATAATTCGTCGGTCGGCCGCATCCTCAGCCGGATCGCCAAGGAGGGCCGCAAATACGGCGTCTCGCTCGGCCTGATCACCCAGCGCCCGTCGGACCTTGCCGAAGGCGTGCTCTCGCAATGCGGCACGATTCTCGCGATGCGGCTCAACAACGAGCGCGACCAAGCCTTCGTCAAGGCGGCGATGCCCGAAGGTGCGCGCGGCTTTCTCGATTCGATCCCGGCGCTGCGCAACCGCGAATGCATCGCGGTGGGCGAGGGCGTCGCCACGCCGATCCGCTTGCTGTTCGACGGGCTCGAGGACGGCAAGCGCCCGGCGTCCGATGATCCTCTGTTTTCCGAGCTGTGGCGCGAAAGCGGCGGCGAGGAGCAGATGCTCGAGCGCACGATCAAGCGCTGGCGTTCGCAGGGACGGTAAGCTTCCAAATCCTCCCTCGCGCTGGCGGGGGAGGATCAGCTCAGTCCTCGTCCCGTGAGGCGCCGCGGCCAACCGGGACCGACAGCAGTTGGCTCAGCTTCGAGCGGAACGCGCCGAGATCGCTGCCGGTGAGCTGGCGCATCGACGTGAACGACACCGAACGCGGATTCACTGCGCCGCCATTCTTGTAGAGCTCGTAATGCAGATGCGGCCCGGTCGACATGCCGGTGCTGCCCACCGCGCCGATCACCTGGCCCTTGCGCACGCTCTGGCCGCCACGGACGACGATCCGGCTGAGATGGCCATAGCCGGTGCCGAACGCGCCGCCATGGTTGAGCTTGATGAAATTGCCATAGCCCGCGCTGCGCCCGGCGAACTGGACGATTCCGTCGGTTGCGGCATAGACGGGGGCGCCCCAGGGCGCGGCGATGTCGATGCCCTTGTGCATGCGGGTATAGCCGAGCAGCGGATGCCGGCGCATGCCGAAGCTCGACGAGATGCGGCCCGCGGCGGGCATCGCCATCATCCCGGTCTTGCTGCCCTTGCCCAGGCCGTCGAACCATTCGGTCTTGCCGTTCGATTCCCACGGCATCATCTGGACCTTGTTGCCGCAGCCGCTGACACCCGCATAGAGCAGATTCCCGAGCTGGACTTCGCCGGTCGCGGCGCGCGCCTGCTTGACGATGATGTCGAACTTGCAGTCCGAGCCCAGCCGCGAGACCGGCACCCGCGTCGCCAGCGTGCGGATGAACGATTCGACTGCCTTGGCCGGCGCACCGGCGGAGCGCGCCGAGCGATAGAGGCTCGATCCGATCGCGCCCTGGACACGCAGCGGGGTGTGGTCAATCGCGATCGGGATCTGCCTGAGCGACAGGCTGTCGCCACTGCGCGCGACTTCGAGCTTGAGGTCGAACCTGGCGCGGAACGCCATGTTCTGCAGCGGCCGCGGCTGCGCCTTGTCGGTGCGGCGGCCCAGGGTCAGATCGAGCGTTGTGCCCGGCTGGATCTCGTCGAACGACACTGCGCTGGTGATCAACGCGCCGACTTGCTCGGCATCGGCGGCGCCGACACCCGAGCGGCGCAGCACGCTGAGCAACGCGCCGCCCGAGGCCAGCTTGACTCCGTCGAGGCTGATGATCGGGCGCTCGGGCGTGTCGGTCAGCGGCGCGACGAGGCTGGTCGCGGCGACGCGGTAGCCGGTGGTCGCGCCCATGCCGAGCGGCCGGATCGCCTGCGCACGCGCGGCATCGAGTTCGACCCCGGTCAGCGCCGGCGCGACGGTGCCGTAGATCGGAGTCTCGAAGCCGGGCGCCATCAGGAAGGTCATCGCGCACAGCCCGATGCAGGTCGCGACGCCGCGATACCAGGTCAGCGTGCCGATGCGCGCGCCGAGATCGGGCGCGAGATCGAGATCGGCGAAGACGCGGCGCTTGAGCTTCGTGCTGAGCGCCGTGCCGGGCACAGGCGGGAACGCGCGCGTGACCGCCGCGCCGCCGCCAAGCTCCAGGCCATGATCGTTACGCAGGAACAAGGCGCGATGCCCCCCGAAAACCCCGTCGTCGAACGTGCCGCCACCCCCGGCGAGCACCGAATCACTGTGGAAGAG
>JASLBO010000554.1 GCA_030146605.1 Sphingomonas sp.
CAGAAACTATCCTAATTGCTATATTTGATAGATTTGATACAAAAAGCGGGTTCGGGACGACGCTGCTTACGGCGAGCGTTCCGGGCGCTGCTGCCTAACCGGGTGCCATAAACGCGCCTCGAAGCGGAAGCGGCGACATGTTCTGGATGGGATCCGGTTTCGGCCGCCCGCTGCCCGTGCGCACCCGCGCGGGCGGCGTCGGTCGTCTGCGGCTCGCGTCCGGCAATCGAACCCGAAAGGAGCTAACGATGACCAACGCGACCGATCTGAACGACTTCCGCCGCAACGCACAGGAGAACCAGGCCCGGCTGACCGCCGAGCTGAAGCCCAGCTACGACTTCATCGTCTGCGGTGCCGGCGCGTCCGGCTCCGTCACGGCCCGACGCCTGGCGGAGAATCCCGACGTGCAGGTTTTGCTGATCGAGGCGGGCGGCAGCGACGAAGTGGAGCAGGTGCTCGATCCCGCGCAATGGCCGACCAACCTGGCCTGCGAACGCGACTGGGGGTTCCAGGCCGAGCCCAACCCCCACCTCAACGGCCGTGCGCTGCCGATGGCGATGGGCAAGGTGCTCGGCGGCGGCTCGAGCGTCAACGTCATGGTCTGGGCGCGCGGGCACCGCAGCGACTGGGACTATTTCGCCGCGGAGGCGGGAGATGCAGGCTGGGGCTACACCAACGTTCTCGATATCTATCGCCGCATCGAGAATTGGCAGGGCGCGCCCGATCCCGACTATCGCGGCACGTCCGGCCCGATCTGGGTGCAGCCCGCCGCCGACCCGAGCCCGGTTGCGCATACCTTGCTCGACGCCGCCCGCGAGATCGGCATCCCGACCTATGACAGCCCGAACGGGCGGATGATGGAAGGTTCGGGTGGCGCCGCGATCACCGACATGCTGGTCCGGGACGGACGTCGCCACTCGCTGTTCCGCGCTTATGTTCAGCCTTGGCTCGATCGCCCCAACCTGACCGTCCTGACCGGCACGACGGTTCGCCGCGTGACCCTGGACCGCAAGCGCGCGACCGGTGTCGAGATCGTGCGCGGTAATGACGTCCGCACGATCTGCGCGCGGATGGAGGTGATCCTCTCGCTCGGCGCAATGCAGACGCCCAAGGTGCTGATGCATTCGGGCATCGGCGACGAAGCCGAGCTCGCCCGCGTTGGCATCCCACTCGTCCAGCACCTCCCCGGCGTCGGCCAGAACCTGCAGGACCATGTCTCGTTCGGCTGCACCTGGGAGTATCGGGAGCCGATCGCCCCGCGCAACAGCGGCAGCGAGGCGACGCTATATTGGACGAGCCGGCCCGAGCTTGAATCGCCCGACCTGCTGTTCTGCCAGGTCGAGTTCCCGGTGCCGAGCGAGCGCACCGCGGCGCGCGGCGTGCCCGAACATGGTTGGACGATGTTCGCCGGTCTCGCGCGGCCGCGTAGCCGCGGTCGACTGCGGCTGCGCAGCGCGGACCCGTCCGCGTCGCTGCAGATCGACGCGAACATGCTGTCCGACCCCGAGGACATGCGCACCGCGATGGCTTGCGTCGAGCTGTGCCGCGACCTCGGCAACGCGCAGGCGTTCCGCCCCCTGGTGAAGGGCGAGGCGATGCCTGGCAATCTCAAGGGCGAGGCGATGCAGGACTATATTCGCGACGCGGCGGTCACCTATTGGCACCAGACCTGTACCGCCAAGATGGGCCGCGACGCGATGTCGGTCGTCGACGCTTCGCTCAAGGTCTATGGCATTGACGGGCTCCGCATCGCCGACGGCTCGATCATGCCGCGTGTCGCCACCGGCAACACCCAGGCGCCCTGCGCCATCATTGGCGAGCGTGCCGGCGAGATGATCCGCGCCGCGCATCAACTCTGAACCTCAGCGCCGGCCCGGCCGGCCTGCCCTGCGCCACGCATGCGCGCAGGTCGGGACGGTCGCGCCGCCGCCCAGATCGGGAGCCCGAAGCCATGTACCGTTTCGACACTAGCGTCTTCACGCCGCGGCCCGCCGCGCCAAGCCGTCCCAGCCAACTCGGCCGCGTTCTCGTCATCGACGAAGACGCGCGCATGCGCGACGCGATCATCGATTATCTACGCGACCGTGACTGGGCGGCGATCGGATGCGGCCAGCGCGACGTCGCGCGGCACCTTCAAAGTGACGATCTCAGCCTCGTCGCCTTGAACGCGCGGCTCGGATCGACGAACGGTCTCGACGTGCTGCGGCTGATCCGCGGTCAGTCGCATGTGCCGGTCGTGCTCTACGGTAACGGCCAAGAGGACGAAGTGCACCGCATCGTCGGGCTCGAGCTCGGGGCCGACGACGTGCTGTGTGGGCCGCTCAACCTCCATGAGTTCCTTGCCCGCGCGCGCGCCATCCTCCGGCGGCAGGCGCTCGGACGCCTCGTCGTCCAGCCGCTCCTGGGCGGATACCGGTTCGAAGGATGGGAGCTGCGCCACGCAACGCGGGAACTCCGAGCCCCCGATGGCGCGCTCGTGGCGCTGACCAAGAAGGAATATGCACTGCTCGGCGTGTTCCTCGGCGCACCGGGTCGGCCGCTGTCGCGCGTCCAGCTGATGCACGCGACGCGCGCCGACGAGGACATTTTCGATCGTAGCATCGATGTTCAGGTGCTTCGGCTGCGTCGCAAGCTGCAGGCGGATGCGTCGGCGCGGCAGCTGATCAAGACGGAGCGCGGCTTTGGCTACACGCTGGATGCCGCCGTCGAGCCGCTGTTCTGACGGTCGGGAGGATCAGCGATGTTCAACGGATCCGAAATCACTTCTCAGATCATGGCCGCGCGGATCCTCGTCGTCGACGACGATTTCGCCATGCAGCGGGCGATCATCAACTATTTGGCCGAGCATGATCTTCGCGCCAGCGCCGTGCGTGGCCGCAAGACGCTACTGCACAGCGTGGCGGTGCGCGAGCCCGACCTGATCATCCTTGAGCTGCGCCTGGGTGAGGATGACGGACTGGACGTGCTGCGCGAGCTCCGCACCAAGAGCGCCGTGCCGGTGATCCTGATCACGGGAAGCCGGCGCGAGGAGATCGACCGCGTCGTCGGGCTCGAGCTCGGCGCCGACGACTACATGACCAAGCCGCTCGGCCTGCGCGAACTTCTGGCGCGCGTCCGCGCGGTGCTGCGGCGCCGCTCGATGGACCGGCTGAGTCCGGCGCGGCAGCGCGATCGCGCCTATCGCTTCGCCGGCTGGTGCTTCGACCAGCTGCAGCGGGCACTGATCTCCCCGGACGAGGCAGTCATCGCGCTGACCAAGGGGGAGTATGCGTTGCTGAGTGCCTTCGTGCAGGCGCCGCGCCGCACCCTGACCCGGGAGCATCTGCTTCAGGCGACGCGCGTCCATGAGGATGTCTATGATCGTAGTATTGACGTGCAGGTCCTGCGCCTGCGCCGCAAACTGGAGGAGGATGCCCAGACGCCGCGCCTGATCCGCACCGAGCGCGGCGTCGGCTACCGGTTCGACGCCGATGTCGAGATTCCATGAACATGCCCGCTTTACGCAGTGCGCCAACGCTGTGTTAGGCAGGCGGCGACACCTACGGCTTCGTGACACGGGATCGGAAGAGCAATGGCGAAGGCCGACAAGGACATTCTGACCACCGCCGACACGGCGAAGCTGCTCGGCGTGTCGATCCGCACCGCCCAGCTCCTGATCGAGGGCGGCTCGATCCCGTCATGGAAAACGCCAGGCGGCCATCGCCGCGTGTATCGAACCGACGTAATGGCCGTGATCGACGGCCAGGCGAACGATCCCGATCCCCAGGTTTCCGCGGTGATCGTCGTGATCTGCCCGAGCACGCAGGTGCGCGATTACAGACAGATATTCTCGGAGCTGGGCGAGTTCGCGGTCGAAATCTTCGCGGACGTGCTCGCCGCGCTGGTGGCGGTGGGCTCGCTCAAGCCGCACGCGATCATCGCGGACGTTGCCAAGTCCGGAGTCGATCACGCGTCGCTGCTGCGCAGCCTCGCCGCTAACCCGACGCTCGGAGACACGCGAATCTTCACTGTCGGTAGCGAAGCCACCTACGCGTCCGAGCTGCCGGCCCGAGTGGTGCGCGTCGATACGCCGGAAGCGGCGAGGGAGGCTATTCGCCAGGCACTGCAGGAGGACGGCGCGGCCACAATCGACGGCAATGACCTGCCGTTCCCAATCGCGCTCAACGAGAAGCAGCGGCTGATCGCGCTCGAGCGCACCGGGCTGCTCGACACCGCGCCGGAAGAGGCGTTCGACCGGCTGACCTGGCTCGCTGCCGAGAGCCTGCAGGCGCCGATCGCGCTGATGACGTTGCTCACGCCAACGCGGCAATGGTTCAAGTCGCGCGTCGGCCTTGACCTGCCCGAGACGCCGCGGAGCTGGGCGTTCTGCAACCACACCATCACGAAGCATCAGGTGTTCACCGTCGAGGATCTGGCGAGCGATCCGCGCTTCGCCGACAATCCCGCGGTGAAAGGGGCGCCAAGCTTCCGCTTTTACGCCGGCGCGCCGGTAACCGACGAAAACGGCTTCGTGGTCGGATCGCTTTGCGTGATCGACTATAAGGCGCGGCAGCTGAACCCACGCCAGTCCCAGATCATCCAGGCGCTCGCCGCGCTTGCGTCGGACGAAGTGCGGCTCCGCGCGCTCGACCGCCAGGTGCGACGATCGGCACAGTCGGCCGGACAGGAGACCCGCAAGCGCGGCGGCGAGGGCCAGCGCCAGGCCAGCCCCAAGGGCTGAGCCGTCAAGCCTCGTCGGCGCCGCCGGGCGACCATGCGCCGATATGACGGTACAGCGCGTCGCGAAGGTGGCGGGTGCTCTGGTTGAGCGCGCCCAGTTCGGCGACCGTCTGGCCCGATCCGATGAGCAGCGCGTCGCCCAGGCAGCCTGTGTCGGGACGCAACCCGCGGCCCTGGGCTGTCAACGACACCAGCACTTGCCGCTCATTCTCCGGATTTCGTGAACGACGCACCAGCCCCGCCGCCTCCAGCCGCTTGAGCAGCGGGGTGAGGGTGCTCGACTCGAGCGCGAGCTGCTCGGCGATGCCGCCCACAGTCTGACCGTCCTCCGCCCAGAGGACGTTGAGCACCAGGTACTGCGGATAGGTCAGCCCCAGACGGTCGAGCAGCGGCTTGTACAGCCGCTGGATCGCCATGCCGGCCGAGTAGACGGCGTAGCAGAGCTGGTCTTCGAGCGGCACCGGGCCGGGGGAGTCGGTCATCTGAAATCCTCGAACACGCGCAACAATCGCGCAAGTCACTCATATCGCGATAAACATTATCCTAGACAAGTATATCCCGATTGACGATAACTATATCGCGATAAAGATTATCGCAGTATCGGAGGAAGGCGATGAACATCCTGTATCGAACAAGCGCTTTCGC
>JASLBO010000021.1 GCA_030146605.1 Sphingomonas sp.
CCGCCTACAGCCTGTTGCTGGCGGCGGCGATCGCGTGGCGCGGCGCGGCGCTCTTCGCGCTGCTCGACCGCGGCGCGAACTGGATCTCCGTCGGCACCAGGCTGCTCTGGACGCCGGTCGTCGCGCTCGCCACGCTGCGGCTCGCCTTATTGTTCGTGGTGCCGGAGCGGCAAGGTCTGGTGAGCGACTGGGGCGGGCACAGCCAATATGTCCCGGTTTTCCTGTTCGGCTTCGCGCTCGCCGGCGCGCCGCAGCTCTGGCCGGCGATCGCCCGCCTCTGGAAACCGGCGCTCGCGCTTGCAGGGATAGCAGGTGTCACGATCGTCATGATCGAGCTCGCCTTTCCGGGAACCGCAGTCCCCCCGCACGGCCTGATGGCGCTCGATCGCGCCGCGCGTGTCGCGATGGCGTGGGCGATGATCGTCACGTTGCTGCATGTCGCCGAGACGTGGTGGAACCGCGACCACGCCTGGCGCAGGCCGCTCGCCGAGGCCGTGTTCCCCTTCTACATCGTCCATCATCCCGCGATCGTGGTGATCGCCTGGTACAGTCTGCCACTGGGGCTCAATCCGTTCGCCGAATTCGCGTTGCTGCTCGGCGGCACGCTGGGAGTTTGCTTCGCCGTCTGGACTATCGGTCGCAAGATCGGATGGCTGGGGCCGCTGATCGGCCTCGCTTCAAAGCGACGCCCGGTAGCGCCGGCTGCCGCGCAGCACCGCGCCGCTCTCCAGCGTGACGGCGAAGTCGCCGCTCTTGTCGGTTTGGATGCTGCGCACTGCCCCACGCCGGACGATGCGACCGCGATGGATGCGGGCGAAGCCCGGGCCTAGGCGCTCGGCCAATGCCGCAAGGGTCGAGCGGTGCAGCAGCGTTCGGCCGCCCCCGACGATCTCGACATAGTTTCCCGCGGCCGACGCCGAATCGATTGCCTCCACCGGCACGCGGTGCGTGAGGCTGCCGTCGGTGATGACCAATATATCGGCATCGTTCTGCACCGGCGACGCCGGCGCGGGGCGCGCGAGCAGCCACTGCGCATAAGCGAGGAAAACCGAAGCGAGCAGATAAGTCGCCACGTCCTTGCGATACTCGTACAGCAAGGTCATCGGCCACGACGCGAAGCCATAACTCTCGCCTCCCGCCGCATAGACGAGCTTGCGCAGGGCGACCATGGCGACGACATGCGCAATCGACACCGGCGCCGTCGCGAGCGCATGGAGCAGCACCGCCACCGGCCAACCGAAGCGCGGCGGACGCAGCCAAGCGACCAGCCAGCCGAGCACGGGCAGCAGCGCCAGCCAGACGACGAGGCTGGTCAGTTGCCATGTCCAGACGTGCGCCCGGCTTTCGATCACGCCGAGATTCGCCATGTCCTCGAGCGTCGACTCGACATTGGCGACCGCCTGGACCGAGAGAAACGCAATGAGCCCGCCGGCGAGCCACAGTATACGCCGCCGGCGAAGCGCGGTGCCGGTCGTCACTTGCCCGCCGCCGTTCGTCCCTGCCCCGATTTCGGCCATCCCATCCTGTCCGCCGCTTCTCCCATCTCGATACCGGCCCGCGCGGCGCATCGCTAGCCGGTTGCGCCTTGGTAGCGGGAGGCAAGGGCATGGAGCGGCATTACGGGATGGACTGGCTGAGGATCGGCGCGTTTGCGCTGCTGATCCTCTATCATATCGGGATGTTCTTCGTGCCGTGGGGCTGGCACGTGAAGACCGCAGCACCGCTAGACTGGGTCCAGCTGCCGATGCTCGCGACCAATGCGTGGCGGCTGCCCTTGCTGTTCGTCGTTTCGGGATTCGCCAGCGCAGCGGTGCTCGGCAAGTCTCCAGGCTTGGGAAGCTTTCTGCGCGATCGTACCGCGCGCCTGCTCGTCCCCACTTTGTTCGCCGCCGTGCTGATCATCCCGCCCCAGCCTTGGGTCGAATTGGTGACGCAGCACGGCTATGCTGGCAGCTTCTGGCGGTTCTGGACCAGTGAATATTTCCGGTTCGGAATGCTCGACGGAGTGGTGCTGCCGACATGGCAGCATCTGTGGTTCATCGTGTACCTCTGGGTCTACACGCTCGTTCTGGCCGCGATCCTCTGGCTGGCGCCGGGTGCGGCGCGGGCAAGCTTCGCGCGCTTCGCCGACGATCTGCTGAGCGGGCCAGGGCTGCTGCTGGTCCCGCTCGCCTGGGTGGCGGTGCACATGGCGATCAGCTGGCCCGGAGGGGAACCGGACCACGCTCTGGTCGGCGATTGGCCGGCGCACCGCATGTATTTCCCCGCCTTCGCCTTCGGCTTCTTCCTCGCCGACGCGCCGCGGACCTGGACGGCGATCCGGCGCTGGTGGCGAACCGCGGCGGCGCTCGCCATCCTTGGCTATGCGCTGGTCGCCGGCGTCTTATTGTTGTGGTTGGCGGGCACGATGCCCGATACGCAACTCCGCCTCCCCTTCGCCGCGGGGCGGCTGATCATGGGCTGGTGCGGGATCGTCGCGCTGATCGGGATTGCCGACCGGTGGTGGAACCGCGACCATCCATGGCGGCGGACGCTGACCGAGGCGGTGTTCCCCTTCTATATCGTCCACCAGACGATCATCGTGGTTCTCGGCTGGTACCTGCTCCGCTTCACGCTGCCGGCGGGCTTCGAATTCATCGCGCTGGTGGTCGCAACCATAGCCGGGTGCTGGCTGTTCTATCTTGGCAGTCGCGAGATCGGCTGGTTGCGGCCGCTGATCGGATTGCGGCCGCTGGCGCGTCGACCCCGATCTGCTACGGAGGCCGCCTCGATCTCGGGAGTGCCCTGATGCGCCTCTTGCCCTTCTTGCTTGGAACCCTTCTCATGCCACTGGCTGCCCAGGCCCAGGATAAGCCCAGATGGACGCTGGTGGTCCATGGTGGCGCCGGGGTCATCGAGAAAGGCCGTGTCACGCCCGAGCAGGAGGCGGGTCTCGCTGCGGGGCTCAACGCCGCGCTCGATGCGGGCTCGAAAGTGCTGGCAGGCGGCGGCTCTTCGCTCGACGCCGTGCAGGCAGCGGTGCAGGTGCTCGAGGACGATCCGCACTTCAATGCGGGCCGCGGCGCGGTGTTCACCTGGGACGCGAAGAACGAGCTCGACGCCGCGATCATGGACGGGCGCAACCGCATGGCGGGATCGGTGGCGGGGGTCACCACCACGCGCCACCCGGTCGCCGCCGCGCGGGCGGTGATGGAGAAGAGCCCGCACGTCATGCTTTCGGGCGCCGGCGCGGACCAATTCGCGCGCGACCAGGGGCTCGAGCAAGTCGACAATAGCTGGTTCGCGACGCCTGAGCGCCGCAAGCAGCTGGACAAGATGAAGGCCAACGACAAGCTCGGCTGGTTCGATGTCGATCTGAAATACGGGACCGTCGGCGCGGTGGCGATGGATGCCCAGGGGCATGTCGCGGCGGCAACCTCGACCGGGGGGCTCACCGGAAAGCGCTGGGGCCGGATCGGCGATGCCCCGATCATCGGCGCCGGCACCTATGCCGACGACCGCGCCTGCGCCGTCTCGGCGACCGGCGCGGGCGAGTTCTTCATCCGCGAGGGTGTGACTCACGAGATCTGCGCACGCGTCCGCTTCAAGGGTGAGAGCCTGCAGCAAGCCGCCGAGACGGTGATGGCCGAGGTCAAGGCACTCGGCGGGACGGGCGGCGTGATCCTGACCGGCCCGAACGGCGAGATGGCGTGGACCTTCAATACGCCGGGAATGTATCGCGGCCGCGCCTCCTCCAAAGGCGACCGCGTCGTCGCGTTCTACGGCGAGGATTAACCCAATCTACCCCGGAGGGGGGACCAGCGAAGCTGGGGAGCGGTAGTCTTCACGAGCGATGGTCAACCTTCGGGCGACTACCTCTCCACCGCCTCGCGCTCCCCCTCCCCCTCTGAGGGAGGATTGACTAAGGCGGCTACATGATTCGCACACTCGTCGCGCTATTTGCCGCGCTGCTCGCCCTGATCGGCTTCGCCTCTCCCGCCGCTGCTTATTGGGAATATGGCCACGAGACGGTCGCGGCGATCGCGTATCGCAACGTCACGCCCGCGGTGCGCGCCGAGATCGGCACGCTGCTCAAGCAACAGGCGCTGCTCGAAACCTCGACCTGCCCCGCCCGGACGATCGAGCAAGCCAGCGTCTGGGCCGATTGCATCAAGGAACTCGGCCCGCGCTTCAGCTATGCCTATAGCTGGCACTATCAGAACGTCGACGTCTGCAAGGATTTCACGCTCAAGGGCAACTGCCCCGACGGCAATTGCGTCTCGGCACAGATCGAGCGCGCCACCAAGCTGCTCAAGGACCACAAGGTGCCGGTGCGCGAGCGACTGATGGCGCTGGCCTTCCTCGTCCATTTCGTCGGTGACCTGCACCAGCCGCTCCACGCCGGCGACCGCGGCGATCTGGGCGGCAATCGTGCGAAATCCACCTACGGCATCTATTCGACCGAGAAGCTTAACCTCCACACCATCTGGGACGGGCTGCTCGCGGAGCGGGCGATTTCTACCCAGCCTTCGCTGGTCCGCCTCTATTCGCCCGAGGAGCGCGCCGCGATGAGCGGCGGCAGTGTCGAGGAGTGGAGCCGCGACAGCTGGCAGATCGCCCGCGATGTGACCTATGCCAGCGCCTATGGCGATCCGTGCGGTCCGGTCCCCGAGCGGGCGCAGCTCGATGAGGCCAAGATCCAGAAGCTGATCGAACCCGCGCGGCAGCAACTGGTCAAGGGAGGCCTCCGGCTGGCGCGACTGCTCGACGAATCGCTGGGCTGAGTGTCAGTCCGGGTCAGCCGCGAGCATAGTGTTCGAGGAAGCCGCAGCGTTGGCAGCGCCATGTGCTGATTTCGAGCCGCTTGCTGCTCGATCGTACGCCGAACCACGTTTTGCGCGGAACGCCTGCCAGCCAGCTGCTGACGTTTTGCACGCCGCCCCGTTCGGCAGGAACGAAGCCCTCCGACATCGCGCTCTGGCATTTGGGGCAGGAATTAGCGCGCATCATGCCGCCGCCCTCCGCCGCCGGCTTGTGAACCGTCCGGTCATTCTTTCTCTCCTTCGGGTTTCGGCGGGCGCCCGCGCTTCGCGCGCACCGGCTCCGCCAGCTTGACCCCCCGGCGACCCAGCGCCTCGCGCAGCAGGCATTCGACCTGCGCATTGACGCTGCGCAGGTCGCTCGCCGCCGCGCGCTCGATCGCCGCATAGAGCGCGGGATCGAGACGCAGCGGGAATGCCTTTTTTGGGGGTACCGACACGCGCGATCCTATTGGTAGAGCGAACCCGCATTGACGACGGGCTGGGTGTCGCGCTCGCCGCACAGCACCACCATCAGGTTCGACACC
>JASLBO010000038.1 GCA_030146605.1 Sphingomonas sp.
CGGTACAATTCCTCCCACGGGGTATTGCTGGCGGGAATCGGCGGCGCCGGCTCGGTCTTGCGCCGCGCGATCTCGGCTTCCTCGACCAACGCGTCGCAGGTTCCCGCATTCAGATCGATCCGGATCGTGTCGCCGGTGCGCAGCCACGAAAGCCCGCCCCCCACCGCGCTCTCCGGCGATGCGTTGAGGATCGAAGGGCTGTCCGACGTCCCCGATTGCCGCCCGTCGCCCAGGGTCGGCAGGCTCATGATGCCCTGCTGGATGATATGATCGGGCGGCTGCATGTTGACCACTTCGGCCGAGCCGGGCCAGCCGATCGGCCCCGAACCGCGGATCACGAGGATGCAGTTCGCATCGATGTTCAATGCGGGATCGTTGATCCGGTGGTGATAATCGTCCGATCCGTCGAATAGGATCGCCCGCCCCTCGAACACGCCCTCGTCGCCGGGCCGGGACAAATAACGCGCGCGGAAATCGTCGGAGATGACGCTGGTCTTCATGATCGCCATGTCGAACAGATTGCCCGAGAGCACGAGGAACCCCGCCTTCTCCATCAGCGGCGCGTTCCACGGCAGGATCACCTCGCGGTCCTTCGCCTGCGCGCCGGCGACGTTTTCGGCGAGCGTCCGCCCGGTGCAGGTCATCGCGCTGCCGTCGATCGCCCCCGCCGCGAGCATCTCGGCGATCACCGCGGGAATGCCCCCGGCGCGGTGGAAGCGCTCGGACAGATATTTGCCCGCCGGCTGCATGTTGACGATCAGCGGCAGATCATAGCCGCTGCGCCAGTCGTCGGGCGTGATCTCGATCCCGGCATGCCGCGCCATCGCGACGAGATGCGGCTGGGCGTTGGTCGACCCGCCGATTGCGGTGAGCAATTTGATCGCATTGAGGAAGCTTGCGCGGCTGAGGATCTTCGAAGGCCGCAGGTCGTCATAAGCCATCTCGACGATGCGCTTGCCGGTCTCATAGGAAATCTGCCCGCGCTCGCGATACGGCGCCGGGATCATCGCACAGCCGGGGAGGCTCATCCCCAGCCCTTCGGCGATCGAATTCATCGTCGATGCCGTGCCCATCGTGTTGCAATGGCCGGAGGAGGGCGCGCTGTCGGTCGCGCGGCGCAGGAATTCCTCTTCGTCGATCTCGCCCGCCGCCATCTTGCGCCGGCTGCGCCAGATGACCGTTCCCGATCCGACAAGCTCGCCTTCATGCCAGCCGTCCAGCATCGGCCCGCCCGACAGCACGATCGCCGGAATATCCACCGTGGAGGCCGCCATCAGCGACGACGGCGTGGTCTTGTCGCACCCCGTGGTCAGGATCACCGCGTCGATCGGATAGCCGTTGAGGATCTCGACCAGCCCGAGATAGGCGAGGTTGCGGTCGAGCGCCGCGGTCGGCCGCCGGCAATTCTCGAAGATCGGATGGAGCGGAAACTCCATCGGCACGCCCCCGGCGGCGAGGATGCCTTCGCGTGCGCGCTTGACCGTCTCGAGATGGATGCGGTTGCACGGCGCGATGTCGCTCCCCGATTGCGCGATGCCGATGATCGGCTTGCCGCTGCGCAGCTCGTCGGGGGTGATGCCGTAATTCATGAAGCGCTCGAGATAGAGCGCCGCCATGTCGCTGCGGCCGGGCGCGGCAAACCATTCGCGCGAGCGGAACGGGCGGGCGGGGGTGCGGGTCGTCATAGCTTACCTCAAAAATCCTCCCCGGCACGGGGAGGTGGCAGCGCGCAGCGCTGACGGAGGGGGCTATCCACCAGCGCATCGCTCGTGGCGCACCCCCTCCGCCATTCGCTGCGCGAATGGTCCCCCTCCCCGTTCCGGGGAGGGTCAGCTCAGCCTTGCATCGCCTCCAGTTCCTTGCCCTTGGTCTCCTCGATGAAACGCTGGACGAGGAAGAAGCTGATCACTGCGCATACCGCGTAGAAGCTGTAGCTCGCCGCGAGCCCGATGCCCGCCAGCATGATCGGAAACAGCTGCGCGATCAGGTAATTGGCGAACCACTGCGCGAAGCCGCAAACCGCCAGCGCCGAGCCGCGGATCTGGTTGGGGAACATCTCGCCGAGCATCACCCACATCACCGGGCCCCAGCTGACGTTGAAGAAGATCACGTAGAGATTGGCGGAGACTACGGCGATCATCCCGCTCTGCCCCGGCAGGACGAGCTTGCCGTCGACCAGCGCCCCCTGGCTGAACGCATAGACCATCACGAACAGAGTCAGCGCCATGCCCGCCGATCCGATCAGCAGCAGCGGCTTGCGGCCGATGCGGTCGATCAGGGCGATGGTCAGGAAGCACGCGGCGATCGAAACGAAGCCCGAGACGATGTTGATCAGCAGCGAGTCAGCCTCGGAGAAGCCGGCGGCTTGCCACAGGGTCGAGCCGTAATAGAAGATCACGTTGATGCCGACCAGCTGCTGGAACACCGCGAGCAGCAATCCCGCCCAGACGATCGCGCGGATGCCGAGGAAACCGCGGCCACCCGCTGGAGTCAGCACGTCGCTGAGCCGCGGACGATGATCCACCGAGAAGCTCGCCTGGATCTCCGCCAGCTTGAGCGCACCCTCGGTCGTGCCGAACAGCGAGGTGAGAACACGAAGCGCCTCGGGGTTGCGGCCCTTCGAGACGAGATAGCGTGGGCTCTCCGGAATGAAGAACAAGGCCACCAGGAACACCGCCGCGGGCAGTGCCTGCATCAGATACATCCAGCGCCACGCCTCGATGTCGCCCCAGAACAGATTGGTCGATGCCCCCGCCGCCGCGGCAAGGTAGTAATTGACCACGAACGCGGCGGTGAGGCCGGTGATGATCATGATCTGCTGGACCGTCGTCATCCTGCCGCGGATGTTGGCGGGCGCGACTTCGGAGATGTAGGCCGGCGACAGCACCGAAGCCGCGCCTACCGCCATGCCGCCGAGGATGCGGGCGATGACGAAGATATTATGGTCCTGCGCCAGCCCCTGGACCAATGCGCCGACGAGGAAGAGGATCGCCGCGATCCGCATGACGTTGCGGCGGCCCATCTGGTCAGCCAACGTGCCTGCGGAGAATGCACCGATGACGCAGCCGATCAGCAGCGAACCGACAGTGAAGCCCAGCCCGGCATCGTCGAGCGCGAACGCCGCCTTGAGCCCCGGCTGGGTGCCGTTCACCGCGCCGCTGTCATATCCGAATAGCAATCCGCCGATCGTCGCGACTGCGACGATGGCGCTGATCAGGCCGATATTGGCCCTCTCCGCGGTCTGGTTCATCCCACTTCCTCTCCTGGTCCCCGTGCGCGACCGGCACGGCGTGTTAGCGGTAACGGTGGCCCGGACGCTCAGGAAATGCAAGCGCTAGCGCGGGACCGAACTGCTCGCCCGCGCACTGCGACGCGCGTCGCTGCCGCGCGCCGGGGCCATACCCCTGGGCGGCGCCGAAGATTCGCGGACGATCAGCTCGTGATCGAGCACCTGCTCCTCGAGCTTGTCCGATTCCGACGAGCGGTGCGCGCGGATCCGCGCGAGCAGCAGCGCCAGCGCTTCCTCGGCCATGGCAGAGATCGGCTGACGCACCGTGGTGAGTTCGGGCCAGACGGTGGTGGCGAGCGAGGTGTCGTCGAACCCGACCACGCTCAGATCCTGCGGCACGTGCAGCCCGCGGCGATGCGCGACCCCCACCGCCGCCGCGGCCATATCGTCGTTGCTCGCGAAGATCGCCGTCGGCGGATCGGCCCGGTCGAGCAGCCGCTCGGCCGCGACGATCCCCGAGCGGAAGGTGAAATAGCCCTGCTCCACCGCCGCCGACTTGACGTCGATCCCGGCTTCTTCGAGCGCTGCCGCAAACCCGCGATAGCGCTCCGCGCTCGAGGTCTGGTTGGGGTTGCCGCGGATGAACCCGATCTTGCGGTGTCCCAGATCGAGCAGGTGCCGCGTCATCGCCGCCGCGCCTTCGAAATCGTCGATCCGCACGTTGAGGCTGCGCGCCGGCGGCAGCCCCATCGCCACCGAAACCCACGGGATCCCCGCCGCCTCGAGCTCGGCACGCACCGGCGCCGCCTCGGACAAGGGCGGCGGCAGGATCACGCCTTCGACGCTGGTCGAGGCAAAGCTCCGCGTCGCCTCGGCCTGTTCGTCGGGCCGTTCGCTTTCGCACGCCTCGAGCACCAGATGGCAGCCCGCACGCCGCGCCGCCGCCAGCGCCCCGATCAGGAATTGCGACAGATAGGCGGCCGACGGATTCGAATAGAGCAATCCGATCTGCGTCGCATCGCCCGCGGCGAGGCTGCGCGCGGCGCTGTTCGGCGAGTAATTGAGCTGTGCGATCGCGGCGAGCACGGCTTCGCGCGTGGTCTCGCGCACATTGGTGCCCCCGTTGACGACGCGCGACACGGTCATCGCCGAAACGCCGGCGACGCGGGCAACGTCTTGCACGGTGACCGTCCCGCGGCTTCTTCGGCTCGGTTTGCTCATTCTTGTCCTTTGCGTCCGAGGCATAAGATGCGGTTTCGCGGAATGCAATCGAGATGAAACCGGTTGCGTTACGGTTGACCCTCCTCCCGTGGGCCGATACCTGATAGCGCTACCACAACGATCAATAGGCGTCGCAACGCCAATCAGGAGAGGTTCATGCCCGTTTCCCGCCGCTTCCGCGCCGCGGCGCTCGCCGCCGTTGCTGCGCTCGCGCTCACCCCGTCGCTCGCCCAGCCCGCGCAAGCGCAGGCCAATCGCGGCGACAAGCCGCTCTACAAGGATGCCGCGCAGCCGATCGACGCCCGGGTCGAGGATCTGCTCGGCCGCATGACGCTGGAGGAAAAGGTCCAGCAGATGGTGGCGATCTGGCTCCAGAAGGAGAAGATCCAGACCCCCGAAGGCGAATTCGACGCGGCGAAGGCCAGCCAGAACTTCCCCAACGGTCTCGGCCAGATCTCGCGCCCCTATGACCGCCGCGCGATCACCCAGGGTCCCGCCGCGGGCGCCGCCGCCGGCACGGTCAACCGCAGCGCCGAGGATACGGCGCGCTACATCAACGCCGCGCAGAAATGGGCGGTCGAGAAGACCCGGCTCGGCATTCCGCTGATCCTGCACGAGGAAGCGCTGCACGGTTATGTCGCCCCCGGCGCGACCAGCTTCCCCCAGGCGATCGCGCTCGCCAGCACGTGGAACCCCAAGCTGCAGGAAAAGATCTTCGCGGTTGCCGCCCGCGAGATGCGCGCCCGCGGCGCCAATCTCGCGCTGGCCCCCGTGGTCGACGTCGCCCGCGATCCGCGCTGGGGCCGGATCGAGGAGACCTATGGCGAGGACCCGTACCTCGTCGGCGAGATGGGCCTCGCCGCGATCCGCGGCTTCCAGGGCACCACGCTGCCGCTGGCGAAGGACAAGGTCTATGTCACCCTCAAGCACATGACCGGCCACGGCGCGCCCGAGAGCGGCACCAATATCGGCCCCGCCACCGTCTCCGAACGCACGCTGCGCGAATTCTTCTTCCCGCCGTTCGAGCGCGCCGTCACCGAGCTGCCGGTGATGTCGGTGATGCCCTCGTATAACGAGATCGACGGCATCCCCAGCCACGCCAATCGCTGGCTGCTCCACGACGTGCTCCGCCAGGAATGGGGATTCAAGGGCGTCGTGCTGAGCGACTATTTCGCCCTGCGGGAGCTCAACACCCGCCACAAGATGTTCGACAATCTCGGCGACGTGGCGGTCCGCGCGCTCGACGCGACGGTCGATTTCGAGACCCCCGACGCCGAAGCCTATGCGCTGCTGCCCCAGCTCGTCCGCGAGGGCCGGGTGAGCCAGGCGCAGATCGACGAATCGGTCCGCCGGATCCTCAGGCTCAAGTTCAACGCCGGGGTGTTCGAGAATCCCTATGTCGACGCCAAGGCGGCGGCGCGGAAGACCGAGACTCCCGACGCGATCGCGCTTGCCCGCGAGGCCGCCCGCCAGGCGATCGTCCTTCTCAAGAACGACAAGGGCCTGCTCCCGCTCGACTCCGGCAAGATCAAGCGCCTCGCGGTGATCGGCACGCACGCCAGCGACACCCCGATCGGCGGCTATAGCGACGTCCCCCGCCACGTCGTCAGCGTGCTCGAAGGGCTCAAGAACGAAGGCAAGGGCAAGTTCGAGGTCGATTTCGCCGAGGGCGTGAAGCTCACCAAGAGTCGTGCCTGGGCCGAAGACGCCGTCGAGCTGATCGACGACGCCACCAACGACCGCCTCCGCGCCGAGGCGATCGAGACCGCGAAAAACGCCGACACGATCGTCCTCGTGCTCGGCGACAACGAACAGCTCAGCCGCGAAGCCTGGGCCGACAACCATCTCGGCGACCGCAACAGCCTCGAGCTGATCGGCCCGCAAAACCAGCTGGCGAAGGAGATCTTCGCTCTCGGCAAGCCGGTGGTGGTGCTGCTGCTCAACGGCCGCCCGCTATCGGTGAAATACCTCTCGGAGAACGCCCCCGCCTTGCTCGAAGGCTGGTATCTCGGGCAGGAGACCGGCAACGCCGTCGCCGACGTCCTGTTCGGGCGTGCCAATCCCGGCGGCAAGCTGCCGGTGACGATCGCCCGCGACGTCGGCCAGCTGCCGATGTTCTACAACCACAAGCCGAGCGCGCGGCGTGGCTATCTCTTCGCCGAGACCAGCCCGCTTTATCCGTTCGGCTACGGCCTGTCCTATACCAGCTTCGACGTGGCCGCCCCGGTGCTCGCGACGCCGACGATCGGGCGGTACAGCAATGTGCGGGTCAGCGTCGACGTTACCAACACGGGCGCGCGGGCGGGGGATGAAGTCGTCCAGCTCTATGTCCGCGACGACCTCGCCAGCGTCACCCGGCCGGTCAAGGAATTGAAGCGCTTCGAGCGCGTCAGCCTCCAGCCGGGCGAGAAGAAGACCGTGCAGTTCGAGCTCACCCCGCGCGATCTGTCGCTGTGGAACGTCGACATGAAGCGCGTCGTCGAGCCGGGGACGTTCACGATCTCGTCGGGCCCGGATTCGGTGAAGCTCAAGAGCACCACGCTGACGGTGAAATAGCCAGTCGTCACCCCGGCGAAGGCCGGGGTCTCAGGCGGCATCGGTCCGCCGGCCGCCCGAGATCCCGGCTTTCGCCGGGATGACGGCTCAATCGCTACCCAGCCACGCCGCCACCCAGAACAGCGGCGCATTCCAGTTGATCGCCACTTCGTTCAGCGAATAGGCATGCACGTCGTCCACCCAGCAACGCTGCGGCGCGCACTTGCCCTGCATCTTTTTCGCCACATCGTCGCTCATCGACGTCGAGTTCGGCCCGCCCGAGAGCGCTCCCGCCGGCGGCCCCGGCAGCTTCGGGTCGAGTGCATGCGCCCAGAAGCGGTGGTGCGGGTTCCGCAGCGGCCGCGCCCCATAGCCGCTGACATAGGATTGGCCGAGCGGGTTGCGCCCGAGCACATAGTCCATCGCGGCAACCAAACCCGCGCGATATTTCGCCGCGCCGGTGAAATCATGCGCCAGCCCGAGCAGCATCGCCCGGTTGAGCAGGTTCGAATTCGAACCCCAGGGATAGCCGCTCGCGACATAGGGTATGCCATAGCCATTGCCCTTCTCGTCCGCGAGAAAGCGGTCCGCAGCCGCCACGATCGCCGCGCGCAGCCGCGCGGTCTCGGCCCTGGGCAGCGCGTTATCCGTAGTCGCCAGCGTGATCGCCCCGAGCGTCGCGGTGCTCGGCCAGCCCGGCTCGCGCAGCTCGGCGCGGAAATGCGGCGAGCCGGTCACCGCATCGCGAT
>JASLBO010000074.1 GCA_030146605.1 Sphingomonas sp.
GTTCCGGCTTCATCTATGTTGCTCAGCCCAAGTAAAAGCCCGCCATGAGCGCAACCGTCCATCTCGTGCGGCACGGCACGCACGCCGAGGTCGGGCGCGTCCTGAGCGGGCGTTCGGAGATCGCGCTCGACGGGCGGGGAACCGCCGAGGCGCGGGCATTGGCCGATGCGCTGGACGGCCTGCCGATCGCGTCGCTGCACAGCAGCCCGCGCCGCCGCGCGCGCGATACGATCGCACCGCTCGCCGCCCGGCGGGCTCTCGAGGTGCAGATCGTTGCCGCGCTGGACGAAGTGGATTTCGGCGGTTTCACCGGACGAAACTTTGCCGAACTGGAGGACGATGCGGCGTGGCGGCAGTGGAATGCCGAGCGCGGCGATGCGCGCTGCCCCGGCGGCGAGACGATGGCGGAGGCGAGCGCGCGGGCGACGGCCTGGCTGCGGGCAATCCCGGCGGCGTCGTCACCCGCATTGTGCGTCACGCATTGCGACGTGATCCGCGGACTCGTCGTGCAGGCGCTCGGGCTGCCGTTCGACCGGATCTTCGACCTCGACTGCGATCCGGCCTCGGTAACCACGCTCGAGCTGGGCGAGGGACGAACCCGGATCGTCTCGCTCAATCAACGGGCTTCGGCGATGAGGTTCACCGCGAGCGGGGCGGCGTCGCTGGCGGCATAGCTCTTCTCCTCGACCAGTTCCGATCCGAGCAGGGCGTTGATCGCGCGCTTGAGCGCGGCGCGCTCGTCATTGGTCCGGTAGACCGAGCGAGCGAGCGCCACGAAGCGCGGGCCGAAGCGGGCGTCGGCTTCCTGCTCGCGGATCGCGTCCTCGACTTCCCACAGGGTTTCGTTGACGCGCTTCAGGCGCTGGAGCAGCGGCGCGATTCCGGCGATGCCGATCACCTGCGCGGCGGCGTCGGCGAGCATGCGGCGTTCGTTCTCGACATTGGCGCGCGCGTCGGGGCTGGCGATCCGCTCGCACTTGATCTCGAGGATGGTGATCTTGTCGAGAAGCTCGCCCCACGACACCGGGACCGAGGGGATCGCAAAATGCTGCATGCTGTTACCTTTCCGCTGTCATCAGAGGGCGCGCCGCAAGATCGCGGTGAACGCGCGCGAGAACCGCATCCCAGTCGCCGGGGCGGGGCTGGGGGTAGAGGCGCATCGAGGGATACCAGGCGCTGCCCGGCCGATCGGGCGGCCAGCGCCAGTCGGGCTCTGCCTTGAGCAGCAGCCAAGTCGGCCTGCCCATCGCGCCGGCGAGGTGGGCGATCATCGTGTCGACGGTGATCACCAGCCCGGCACCCGCGACGAGCGCCGCGGTGGCGCCCATGTCGAGCGGGCAGCCTTGCGGATTGAGCACGTCTAGCCCGGTCGGCTCGGGCATCAGCGTGATGCACGGCGCATCGCCGCAGAGGCGCCCGAACAGCGCAGGCGGAATGCTGCGCGCGGGATCCCAGGTGCCGGCGCCGTAGCAAAGCGCGATCGTTCCCGCCGGCAGCAGCGCGCGCGGCGCGCTCAGATAGGGGGAGGCCACCGCGTCGGGTGCGGCGCGCAAGGCGAAGTCGAGTTCGGTGATCTCGAGATCGACCTCCGCGGGCGGCAGCGGATGCGCGGGATCGAACGCGACGCAGCGGACCTGCGGCGCGACGGTCGCGATCAGCTCGAGAAGCCGCGGCTGCACTTCGACGGTGACGGAGGCGGCGCGGCTTGCCAGCAGCGGCAGGAAGCGCGCGAACTGGAGCGTGTCGCCGAGCCCGTGATAGCAGCGCACGAGCACGTCGCGCCCGTCCATGGCACGGCCGTCCCACACCCAGCGGAGATGATACGGCAGAGCGGGATCGTCACGGCGGGCGGGATCGCGCTCCGCCAGCGTCCGTGCGGCGAGCGCCCAGGCGGTGTGATATGCCCCGGCGCGCATCGCTGCTGCCCATTCGTCCATTCGGTCGGCCATGCGACAACGCAAGCTCAAACACGGTAAGTAGTTCCGGACCGCGCGACAAAAACCCCGAGACTTTACATAGGTTAGTTGGGACGAGCTTTGTTGTTGCTTCGGGAACAGGGTGCAACGCTGTTCGTTGGCGAAGCGATATGGTCTGTCCAGGCCGTCAAAGGGTTACTAACTTGCATCAACTTTCAAAGCAAAGCGCGCGTGCGTTGAGTATTGGGCACTTGCGCGAACGGATCGAAGCACTTGGCCCGTGGTTTCACAATATCGACCTTGGCGGCGGCGTGACGACTGCGCCCGAGCATTTCCTCGGCGATTATCCCAGCTTCAAGTTCAAGACCTTCGCGCAGGCCGTGCCCGAGGATCTGAGCGGCAAGACCGTGCTCGACATCGGCTGCAACGCGGGCTTCTATTCGGTCGAGATGAAGCGCCGCGGCGCCACCCGCGTGCTCGGGATCGACAGCGACGACCGCTATCTCGCCCAGGCGCGGCTGGCGAGCGAGGCCTTGGGGTATGACGGCATCGAGTTCGCCAACCTGTCGGTCTATGACGTCGCTTCCATCGGCGAGAAGTTCGACCTCGTGATCTTCATGGGGGTGCTCTACCATCTGCGGCATCCGCTGCTCGCGCTCGACCTGATCCGCGAGCATGTCGCGGGCGACCTGATGCTGTTCCAGACGATGCAGCAGGGCTCGAACGCCGTGCTGCAGGTGCCCGAGGACCATCCGTTCTTCGTGCCCGGCACCAGCCAGCCGCCGGGCTATTTCGACGATCCCGCTTATCCGAAGATGCACTTCATCGAGCGCGAGTTCGCGCATGACTGGACCAATTGGTGGGCGCCCAATGCGGCGTGCAGCCAGGCGATGCTGCGCGCCGCCGGCTTCGCGATCGAGGCGCATCCCGAGGCCGACGTCTATCTCTGCCGCGTGGCCCCCGTGCCCTATGCCCAGTTCGGCCCCGCGGCGGTCTATCCAGCGAAGGGGGAAAAGCGTTGATCGAAGCGGCGATGCTCTGGAACGAGCCGAACAACAAATCGCATTGGGATCCGGCGCTCGACCCCGAATGGGCGCGGTTCGCCGAGCATGTCATCCGCGCCGGCAGCGCGATCCGCGAGGTGAACCCCGACATGACCCGCGTGCTCGGCGGGATGTCGCCGATCGACCCGCATTGGCTGCGGCGGATGGAAGCGCAGGGCGCGCTCGACGCGGTCGACGTGGTCGCGGTGCACGGCTTTCCGCTCGACTGGAATTTATGGCCGCTCTCCGCCTGGCCCGACAAGATCGCCGAGATCAAGGCAGTGACCCACAAGCCGATATGGGTGACCGAAGTCGGCGTCAGTTCGTTCGGCGCCGAGGAAGTCCAGGTCTTCGGCCTGCAGCGTACCGCCGAATTGCTCAAGGGCCATGCCGAGCGGGTGTTCTGGTATTCGCTGTTCGATCTGCCGCAGAGCTGGGGCGCCGAGACGCGGCATCGCGAGGCCGAGGGGTCGTCTTATTACCGGCATTTCTATCTGGGGCTGATCCGCGAGGACGGCACCCCCAAGCCCGCGCTCGAAACCTATGCCGAGCATGCCGCGGACATGGGGCTGATGCAGTGGTTTCACTTCGACGATCCGCGGCTCGACCAGGCGGTGCAATGGATGAAGCGGCTCGGCACGCGCCGGATCCGCACCGGGCTGAGCTGGGCCGACAGCTTCCGGCCCAATGCAGTCGACTGGTTCGACCGGCAGATGGAGGCGCTCGCCGATTTCGAGGTGACGGTGACCTTCTGCTTCACCCCCGAGCATCTCGGCGTCGCGCCGCATCACACCAGCCCGGCGCGCGACCCGCAGGCGTTCGCCGATTTCTGCGCGTGGATGATCGACCGCTATGCGCCGGCAAAGCGGGGTGGGGTGGGCATTGCCGCGCCGGCGGCGCCCGGAATCGAACTGCGCGCGCCCGAACTCACTCCGCTCAATTTCGACCGCGACGAGCGCCTCGCCGCCGAGCGGAGCGCGGCCTGATGCTTTCGCCCGACCGCCGCGCGATCAACGTCGCCATCGTCGGGGTCGGCAATTGCGCGAGTTCGCTGGTCCAGGGGATCGAGCATTACCGCGTCGGTGCCAACGACACGATCGGGCTGATGCACCGCGAGCTGGGCGGCTATGCGCCCAGTGACATCCACGTCGTCGCGGCGTGGGACGTCGATGCGCGCAAGGTGGGTCCCGATGTCGCCGAGGCGATCTTCGCCAGGCCGAATTGCACTATGGTGTTCTGCGAGACGGTCGAGCCCAGCGGCGCGATAGTGCAGATGGGACGCGTTCTGGACGGCGTCGGCGAGCATATGTCCGACTATCCAGAAGACCGCACCTTCATCGTCGCCAGGGCAACCGAGCCGGGCAAGGACGAAGTCGTCGCAATGCTGCGCGACACCAAAGCCGATGTGCTGATGAACTATCTGCCCGTGGGCAGCCAGAAAGCGAGCGAATTCTACGCCGAATGCGCGCTCGAGGCAGGGGTTGCGTTCGTCAACAACATCCCGGTGTTCATCGCGAGCAATCCCGAATGGGCGGCACGCTTCGAGAAGGCCGGAGTGCCGATCATCGGCGACGACATCAAGGCGCAGCTCGGCGCGACGATCGTCCACCGCGTGCTCACCGACCTGTTCGCCAAGCGCGGCGTCGAGCTCGATCGGACCTATCAGCTCAATACCGGCGGCAACACCGACTTCCTCAACATGCTCAACCATACGCGGCTCGCCTCCAAGAAGGAGTCGAAGACCGAGGCGGTGCAATCGGTCGCGCAGACCCGGCTGGCCGACGACAACATCCACATCGGCCCGAGCGACTATGTGCCGTGGCAGAACGACAACAAGGTTTGTTTTCTGCGGATGGAAGGGCGGATGTTCGGCGGCGTGCCGATGAACCTCGAACTGCGCCTCTCGGTCGAGGACAGTCCGAACAGCGCCGGCGTCGCGATCGACATGATCCGATGCGCCAAGCTGGCAAAGGACCGCGGCGTGGCGGGGCCGGTGCTTCCCGCGGCTGCATGGTTCTGCAAGCATCCGCCGGTCCAGATGCCGGACGACGCGGCGCACGCCGCGCTCGAAGCCTTTATCGACCGCGCCGACTAATGCTCAAGCCCTTCCTCGCGGCGGCGCTCGTCGAGCGCGTCGAGAACTTGCGTGGGATCGATGTCCTTGCCGATCTCGGCCAGTTGCGGATCGTCGGCCGGAACGTCGAGGCGCGCCGCGATGCGCCGGACGAGCTCGGCCAATCTGGTGAGCTCATGCTCGGCGAGCAGATTGACGTGCAGGTCGAGATCGGCGCGCCGGTCTGCGACCGCGGCCATACGGTTCTGGCTGATCAGCACGAAGGTCGACAGAAAGATCGCCTCGACCGACGCCACCATCGCCAGCACGACGAAGCTCGGGTCGAAGCGCGGCACGATGGGCACGGCGCCCAGATTGATCGCGATCCACAGCCCGAAGACGAGCAGGTGCAGCGCGACGAAAAGCATCGAGCCGGTGAAGCCGGTGATCCGATCGGCGATGCGATCGGTCCATCGGGCGCTTTGCGCCTCGGCGCGTTGGCGCGCGGTGAGTTCGGCGATGTTGTCGCGAAGGGTCGCGGCCATTGGCGATGTCGAGGTCATGAAGGCGGCAATTGCTCGCGGAACAATTGGTTGCAGGAAAAGGAGATATGATGCGCGCGGCAGTGCTGGACGGACCCGGCGTAATCCGGATCGAAGAAGTGGCGCCGCCCGTGCCGGGTCCCGGCGAGGTGCGTGTCCGGCTGGAGGGCTGCGGCGTCTGCGCGTCGAACGTCGAGCCGTGGGAGGGGCAGCCATGGTCGGTTTTCCCGGGTGCGCCGGGCGGGCTCGGCCATGAGGGCTGGGGCGTGATCGATGCGGCGGGCGAGGGGGTACGCGACCTCGCGATCGGCGACCGCGTGGCGGCGCTGAGCGAACGCAGCTTCGCCGAATTTGATCTGGCGGCCGCGGATCGGGTGGTGAAACTGCCGGCTGATCTCGCCGGCAAGCCCTTTCCGGGCGAGCCGCTCGGCTGTGCGTTCAACATCTTCCGGCGCAGCGACATTCGCGCGGGCCAGACCGTGGCGATCATCGGTATCGGCTTTCTGGGCGCGGTGCTGACCAGGCTGGCCAGCGACGCCGGCGCGCGGGTTATCGCGATCTCGCGGCGGCAGGAATCGCTCGATCTGGCGCGGAGCTATGGCGCTGCCGAGACGATCCCGATGGATGATCATTGGGCAATCATCGAGCAGGTCAAGGCGCTCACCGGCGATGCGCTGTGCGAGCGCGTGATCGAGGCGGTGGGCAAGCAATGGCCGCTCGATCTGGCGGGGGAACTGATCGGCTTCGGCGGGCGGCTGGTGGTCGCCGGCTATCACCAGGACGGGCCGCGACAGGTCAATATGCAGAACTGGAACTGGAAGGGGATCGACGTGATCAACGCGCATGAACGCGATCCCGCGGTGCAGATGCAGGGGCTGCGCGAGGCAGTCGAAGCGGTGGCGAGCGGGCGGCTCGATCCCGCTCCGCTTTATACGCACCGCTATCGACTCGATCAGCTCGGTGAGGCGCTTGGCGCGACGCGCGACAAGCCGCGGAACTTCGTCAAGGCGCTGGTGATGTTCCAATGAGGCCGCGGATCGAGGAGGAAGGCCGCGGTGCGCCCACCGACAGCCCCTCCCCTTCAGGGGAGGGGTCGGGGTGGGGCCTGGCCGCGGGCGATGGTCTCGGTGAGACATGGCCCCCCCCCCAAACCACCCCCCAACGGGGGGGGCGGGGGGAGAGGTCGCGGGGGGGGGTT
>JASLBO010000091.1 GCA_030146605.1 Sphingomonas sp.
GCTCGCTCAGCGCCTGGCGGACGAGATCGGTGGGATCGCGGCTGATCTCGCTCATCTTGTTCGTGCCGGAGAGTGTGTAGCCTTCGGGCCCGGTGATTTCGAGATCGACCACTGCGGAGCGCACGTCGTCCATCGTGAAGCCGGCGTCGAACAGGCGGATGAAGGGGCCGAGCGCAGTCGAGGCGTTGTTGTCCTTGGCCTTGCCGAGCAGCAGCGCGCTGCGTCCCTCGAAATCGCGCAAGTTGACGTCGTTGCCGAGCGTGGCGCCACGCGTATTGCCGTGGCGATCGACGACGAGGACGACTTCGGGTTCGGGATTGTTCCAGTCGCTGTCGGAGCGGATGCCGATCTCGTCGCCCCAGCCGACGGCGGAAAGCACGGGAGCCTTGGTGAACACTTCGGCATCGGGGCCGATCGCGACTTCGAGATATTGCGACCACATCCCGGCGTCGATGAGCGCCGCCTTGAGGCTGGCGGCCTCGTCGCTGCCGGGAACGACCGAGCGGATCCCCGATCCGACCTTCGCCTCGAGATCGCCGCGGATTTCGGACGCCTTGTCGGCGTCGCCGCGCGCGCGCTCCTCGATCACGCGCTCGATCGCCGAGAGCGCGAAGGTGACGCCGCACGCCTTGACGACCTGAAGGTCGATCGGGGCGAGCAGGCGGGGACCTTCGGGCGTGCCGAGGGCTTCCACGCCGCAGATCCGGGGACCGGTGACCGTGGCGAGATCGTCGCGTTCGAGCAGATCGGCTACCGTGGGCGCATCGTCCGAAATGTCGAGCACTTCGCCGCCGCGGACCAGCACGGGCGTGGGGCCCGCGTCGAGCAGGACGCGTCCGACCAGGGTGCCCTGCGCATGATCGGCAGGCAGCATTTCTACGCTAGACGCTTCCAAGATTCCTCGCCTTGCCGGGTTTCTGTTCTGATAGCGCTACCATTGGGTCGCGATGGGAGCGCTGTCAAGCGGGGGAGGCGCGCCCGGCGGGCAACTAGTCGTACAAATGATCGACGCTGGCGACGATTGTAGCACTGCACGCAATGATTGCACACGGTGATGCTAGTGATAGTGACTCGCAAAAGGCAGTCCGCTATCGCGGATGTGCCGAATCGGTGGGGCGGGCGCCGCATCGCGGAACGATATCGGCAAGTGAACCTGTTCGGGAGGTGGCGATGAAGCGATTGATATTGGCGGCGCTGATGCTGGGCGCTTGCGGCTCGGCGCAGGCGCATGAGGTGTGGATCGAGCGCGATGCCAACGGGGCGGCACGAATCTATCTGGGCGAGCCCGGCGATGCGATTCCCGAAGGCGGCGATCCTGAATTCGCCAAGCTCAAGGCGCCGAAGCTGCTGGCGGGTGCCGATGCGGCGCTCGTGCGCAAGACGGGGTATATCGAAGTCGCCGCGCCGGCGGGCGATGTGCGCGCCTGGGACGACAATGTCTTTGCGCCGTGGGACTCCGAGGGCAAGAAGGAAGGCGTGGTCTATTATGCCCGCGCCGGCCGCAGCGATACGCGGGCGCTGCTCCCGTTCGAGATCGTGCCCGCCGCGGCAGGTTCGAGCCGTTTCGTGGTGGTGCGCGACGGCAAGCCGGTCGCGGGCGCCAGGGTGGTGGTGATCACGCCGGAGAAATGGTCGAAGACGATGGTCGCCGATGCGAGCGGGGCGCTAGAGGTGCCGGTGCGCGAAAAGGGCCGCTACATCCTCTCGGCGACGCAGAAGGAAGGCGCGGCGACCCTGCCGGGCGGCGCTGTGGACGCAGTGCACCGGACTACGACGCTTACGTTCGTGGCGGGGTAACGACCGGCAGGGCCTGATCGGCGAGCGGATCGATCAGGCCGCTTCGGATATGCGGGGAGACGGCCCGTCCAATAGCATGAAGGCGTCGTCGAAGTCGCCGACCAGCACGAGCTGATCCCAGTCATGGACGGTGACCCTCCCGGAGCGCATCGTCACGATGGCGCGTGTCCTCAGTTCCTTCAAGGTTCGGTTGACGTGAACGCTCGTCAGGCCGGTCGCGTCCCCGAGATCGGCCTGGGTGATGGGCAGCGGGAACGACGCCCTGTCGCCTTGCCCCGCGCGCTCGCATCGGATCGCCATCTCGCACAACAGATGGGCGAGGCGCGCAAGTGCGTCCCGGCGGCCGACATTGACGACCCATTCGGAGAAGAACGATCCGTCGGCGACGCAGTCTCGCCAGAGCGCCTCGGCAATCCCGGAATGTCCGGCGGCGACGCGGCGAAGGTCATCATGCGGCAGGCGCAGGATCGTCGTGGGAGCAAGCGCCGCCAGTCCCCACGCGGATTTGGGGCTGACCACCGACGGAAGGTCGGCCATGTCCCCCGGAATGTAGAGGCACGTGATCTGCCGGTCACCGTCCATGTTCTGGCCGAAGCGGCCGACGAGCCCCTCCATGACGAGACAGGAATGATCGACCTGCTCGCCGAGCCGGACGAAATCGGTATGGGCGGCGACTTGCCTGACCTGACCTTTCAGACCGAGGATCGCGCTCTCCTCCTCGTCGGTAAGGGTCGAACGTGCGGTGAGGCGATCGACAAACAGCCGAAGAGCGGAGTCTCTTGATCGTATCACGGCGGCACTCCGGCAAAGGCGGGAGCGCGCAGGTCTCACAGCCACCAGCGCCTCGATGGTCGTTGCCGGTGATCGGCCAAGTCTAGCACGGTTCGTCCCGCGCGGTCTATTCGTGGTCGCGCTGCGCCTGCCAGGTCTCGATCGCTTCGACGGCGCGTGCGCGGACGTCCTCCGGGGTGCCCAGCGCATCGACGACGACATGCCGCCCGGGGTCGCGCGCGGCCTGATCGAGGAAGGACTGGCGGATGCGGCGATGGAAAGCCAGGTCGAGCGTCTCGAAACGGCCCTCGTCGATCGCGCCGGCGCTGAGCCGCTGGCGGCTGCGGGCGAGGCCGATCGCCGGATCGAGATCGAGGATGACGACCAGATCGGGCCAGATATCGCCGACGGCCTCCTTGTGGAGGTGGCGGATATAGCCGTCGGCCATGCCGCGGCCGGCGCCCTGATAGGCGATGGTGGAGCCGACATAACGGTCCGACACCACCGAGATTCCGCGTTCGAGCGTGGGCAGGATGACGCGGCGGACATGCTCGACGCGCGCCGCGGTCATCATCAGCAACTCGGATTGCTGGTCCCACGCGTCATCGGCGCCCGAGAGCAGCAGCGCGCGGATCTTCTCCCCCTGCGGGGTGCCGCCGGGCTCACGCGTGGCGATTGCGGGGATGCCGCGGTTCGCCAGATGGCCGACGAGGCACGTCACCATGCCCGACTTGCCGGATCCGTCGACGCCTTCGACTGCGTAGAAACAAGCCGCTTTGCCCATGCGCCTCGCCTTAAGCGGCGGCGCCGGCGATGTCACGGCGCGGCGCGGAGCAACTCGGGGGCGGGGACATTGCCGGCGGGCGCGACGCCGTGACCGAGATAATGCGCCGCACGAGCAATGTGGAGCGCCTCTTCGGCCTCGACCGCGTGGCTGTAGAGGAAGCCTTGGCCGTATTGGCAGCCGAGGCCGGCAAGCATCGCGGCGCTCTCGTCGCTCTCGATCCCCTCGGCAGTGACGGGCAGGCCGAGGCCTTCGCTGAGACTCAGGATGGCGCGGATAATCTGGCCATTGTCGCCGGCGTGCATGTCCTGGATGAATTCGCGATCGATCTTGATCCGGTTGAACTGGAGCTCGCGCAGATGCTTGAGGCTGGCATAGCCGGTGCCGAAATCGTCGAGCGCGATCTGGATGCCCGCGTTGCGCAGCGAGACGAGAATCACGCGCGCCGCGTCGATGTCCTGCACCAGGCGGGTCTCGGTGATCTCGACGATCAGCCGGGCGGGGGCGAAGCCGGTGGCGCACAGCACCTGGAGGATGCGTTGGGGCAGCCACGGGTCGTTGAGTTGGAGCGGCGAGATGTTGACCGACAAGGTCAGGTGCTGCGGCCAGCGCCGCGCCTCGACACAGGCCGAGCGCAGCACTGCGAAGCCGAGATCCTGGATCATTCCGGCTTCCTCGGCGATCGGGATGAACAGGTCGGGCACAATAAGTCCGCGAGTCGGGTGGTGCCAGCGGGCAAGCGCCTCGAAGCCGATCATCTCGCCCGAAGCGAGCTCGACGATCGGCTGGAAATAGGGGACGAACTCGCCGCGATTGATCCCGGCGTGCATGTCGAGCTCGAGCTGGGCGCGTTCGCCCATCTCGGCCTCGATCTCGGCGGCGAAGACGCAGTAGCTGGACCGGCCCGAGCGCTTGGCGCGGTACATCGCAAAATCGGCGGCGCGCAGCATCTCCTCCGCGTCCGATCCGCCGGGAGCGCAGGTGACGAGACCGACCGAGGCGCTGACCTCGGCAAGGCCGCCGCGCAGCTGGATGGGCCTGGCGACCGCGCCGAGGATCGCCTCGGCGGTTTCGACGGGCAGGAGCGAGCCGGCGGGATGCTCGATCAGGCAGGCGAATTCGTCGCCGCCGATCCGCGCGATCACGCTGTTCTCGCCAGCGAGACGCTCGAGCCGGCGGGCGATCGTGACGAGTACGGCGTCGCCGCCCTCATGGCCATACGTGTCGTTAACCGGCTTGAAACGGTCGAGATCGAGCATGAGCAGGCTGATCTCGTTCCCGGGTGCGAGTCTGGGCGTGCGCGCCGCGATCTGGTCCGCGAAGGTGCGCCGGTTGACGAGACCGGTGAGCGAATCGTGGCGGGCGAGCTGCGTGGCTTCGCTTTCGGCGCGCCGCCGGAGCAGCAGTTCGAGCCGGAGCCCGCGCGTCCGCACGACGAGCAGCACCATGTACAGCAAACCGGCAAGGAAGAAGGCGGGGAGGAATTCGTCGAGCTGCCAGGCCTCGTGCCGTTCGGCAAAGACGTGGAAGCGCTCGCTGAAATCGAAGCTTATACCAAGCAGCAGCATCGCCGCCACCGGGACGACGACGAGAATGTGATCCCGATAGCTGGCGAACATCCGGCGCAGCTGGCCCTTCATTGCGTAACTCCTTGTGAGCGCAATGCATTCAACTTGCTTTATAGGAAGTTACCGGGCGCTTCGGCGGGCATCCGGTAATTGAATTCAGGGGAAGATCGCGCCAATCAGGGCGGCGAGGCGCGACGGATCGCAATCGTCGAGCGTGATTTCGAGCGCGGGATTGCTGCTATAGCCGATCATCCGGCCGTCGCGGTCCGACCCGACCGAGAGCAGCCGCCAGCCGGCTTCCTCGCGCAACGCAGCGAGACCGCCGGGGGAGGGGAAGCGATCGGGATCGGCGATCACCACTGCCTGGCCCGGAAGGCCGCCGCCCAAGGTCGCGCGGCAGACCTTGAGACCGAAGGCGCGGGGGCCGGCGGCATGCGGCGCCTCGACCTTTTCGGGGGTCGGGGTCTCGGCGATAAGACCCTGCGCAAGCGGCGCGCCGAGCACCGGCACCAGCCGGATCGATACGGCACCGCTCACCGGCAGGGGCGCCACCACCCGATCGGAACGTGCGTCGCCAGGCTGAAGCGCCGCCGCGATCTCGGCGATCCGGGCGCGGGTGCGCTCATGGCGGGCGACGGGGCCGATGATGTGGCCCAGAAAGCCGTCGAGCGCGCCGCTCGCGTGCAGCTGCGCCACCTGTTCGCGGAGCTCGGTTTCGTCGGCGACGCGGAAGATCCGGTACAATGCGTGTTGCGTGGCGGCATTCCAGCGATCGAAGGTCTTCTGCGCGTTTTCGATGCGTGACAGATTTACCGGCGCCAGCGCATGGTCGCGTTCGATCGCGGCGATGGTGAGCGCCGGATCGCCGACGCGCCGGGCGCGCAGCGCCGCCGCGAGCAGGACGGCGAAGCGCTCTTCGGCAAGGTCGGCGGGAGCGCCGTCGATGAAGGGCTGGGCCCATGCGGCGATGTCGAAGCCGGGTGCGTCGACATCGATCAGGAGATCGGCCGGCGCTATGTTCAGCACCGCGGCGATGCGGCGGAGCTCCTCGGGCCGCGGCACCACTTCGCCGCGCTCGATCTTGGACAGCCGGATATACGGGATTTCGGGGATGGCCGCGGCCAGGCGGAGCAGCTTGGCGTGCCCGGCGGCGCACCGCCGCTCGCGCATGCGATTGGGGAAGACGAAGCAGCGATGCACGTCGACCGGCACCT
>JASLBO010000092.1 GCA_030146605.1 Sphingomonas sp.
GCGGTTGCCGGCTCGCCCGAGGCGCAGGTTGCAAAGATGCGCGCACAGGTCGCGCAGATGCACGCCGACATCGCCGCCGCGAAGGAAGCCGCCAGGCTGCAGGCCGCCCGCGTCGAGCAGCGCCAGGCGCTGATCTCCGCAGTGCTTTCGGGCAAGTCCGATCCGGCCACGCTCGATGCCGCACTCACCGATGTCCCGCCGCAGACCAGCGCCGTCGCCAACGAGATGCTGGCACCGCTGCGTGCGGTCGAGCAGCATCAGGTTGCGCTCGCCGGCAAGGCGCGCGTTGCCGGCGAAGCCCGTTATCAGCAGACCGCCAGCCACTTCCGCCGTCTCGGGCTCGCCCCCGAGCGCTATGTCCGCGTGAGCGGCGGCGCGATGGGTGGCCCATTCGAGCCGATGGACGACAATAATGACGGCGCCGCCGGTTCGGACTCGGCCGAGAGCGCCGATGCCCAGTTCCGCGCATTGTTCCTGACGTGGAAGAAGCTCGACGCGCTCGAGCAGACGGTGATCTCGATTCCGTCGATGCAGCCGGTCGACAAGCTGATCTTCACGTCGAGCTTCGGGGTGCGTTCGGATCCGTTCCGCGGCACCGCCGCGATGCATGCCGGCGTCGACATTCCCGGCTCGATCGGCACGCCGATCTATGCGACTGCCGACGGCATCATCAGCCATGCCGGGCGCCAGGGCGGCTATGGCAATCTCGTCCAGGTCAATCACGGCCGCGGAATCGAGACGCGCTACGGCCATCTTTCGAAGATCCTCGTCGCCGACAATGCCCGCGTCCGCCGCGGCCAGATGATCGGCCTGATGGGATCGACCGGCCGTTCGACCGGCAGCCATCTTCATTACGAGGTCCGCGTCGACGGGAAGGCGGTCAATCCGATCCCGTTCCTCCAGACCGGCGAATATCTGACCGCGGTGCAGGACCGCGCGCAGGGCGGTCTCGGCGGCCCCGCCAAATAATAGAGGCAGGAGAGGAGAGGGGTCGTCCGTGAGGCGGCCCCCACCCGCGCTTCGGACATGCCATCTTTCCGGCACCGGCGGTAAGGTGTATTCTCGCATCATGACCAAGCTCTCCCCCATCGAGTCGGAGTTCGCCACGACCGAGGAGGCGGAGGCGTATGACGTCTGGTTTCGTGAGAAGGTCACGAAGGCGCTGAACTCGACAAAGCCTCGAATTCCGCATGACAAGGTCATGGCGGAGATGCGCGAACTGCTTCGTAAGAAGCGCGATGCTGCCGCTGATCTGGAGTGACGAAGCGCGCGCCGATCTAAAGGGCATCCTTGCCTTTATCGGTGACCGCAATCCCTCGGCAGGCGATCGCCTGCTTGCTCGAATCGAATATGCGGCCGAACGCCAACCTTGCCGCAGATGCATCGGCCCGGGCGGTTGGATGGCACGCGGGAAGCTATCGTGCACCCCAATTACATCCTGATCTATCGTGTCGGAGAGGCGATCGAAATCATCTCGATCCTTCATGCGCGACAGCGCTACCCTTGACTTGAGCTGGCATTGCCCTCCTGCGCTCTCCCTCCTATCTCCGTCCCATGGCCACCACTCTCAGTCCCGACATCGCGCTGACTCCCGCCGCCGCCGCGCGTGTGGCGGCGATTGCGGTCAAGCAGGGCAAGCCGGCGATCCTGCGCCTCTCGGTCGAAGGCGGCGGCTGTTCGGGCTTTCAGTACAAGTTCGGCATGGCCGAAGCCGTGGAAGCCGACGACACGGTCGCCGAGACCGACGGAGTCCGCCTCGCGGTCGATTCGATCAGCCTCGATCTGGTCCGCGGCGCGCAGGTCGATTTCATCGACAATCTCGGGGGCGCGCATTTCGCGGTGACCAATCCGAATGCCGCGTCGGGCTGCGGCTGCGGCACCAGCTTCTCGGTCTGACCCCCGCCCCGCCGGTACGGCTGGCGCTGCGCCGCGCGCGCCGCTAACCAGCGGACATGAAAATCGTCAGCTACAACGTCAACGGAATCAAGGCGCGCATGGAGCGCCTGCTCGAATATCTCGACGAGCAGAAGCCCGATCTGGTCTGCCTCCAAGAGCTCAAGGGCGCCGACGAGACGCTGCCGGTCGGCGAGATCGAGAAAGCGGGATATGGCGCGGTGTGGCACGGCCAGAAGGGCTTCAACGGCGTGGCGGTGCTCGCGCGCGGGCAGCAGCCGGTCGAGCGCCAGCGCGGCCTTTCGGGCGATCCCGAGGATGCGCATAGCCGTTATATCGAGGTGGAGGTCGGCGACCTGGTGATCGCTTCGATCTACCTGCCCAACGGCAATCCGCAGCCCGGGCCCAAATTCGACTATAAGCTAAAATGGATGGATCGGCTTGCCGATCGCGCGCGCGCGCTGCTCGCCGAGGAGCGGCCCGTGGTCCTCGCGGGCGACTATAATGTCATCGCCAATGACGACGACACCTTTTCGGTGCGGGCGATGGCCAGCGACGCGCTGATGCAGCCCGAATCGCGGCAGCGTTACCGCAGCCTGCTCGCGCAAGGCTGGACCGATGCCTTGCGCACGCGCTTCCCGGGCGGCGGGATCTGGACCTTCTGGGACTATCAGGCCGGTTGCTGGCAGCGCGATGCGGGGTTCCGCATCGATCATCTGCTGCTCAGCCCACAGGCCGCCGACCGGCTTGTCGGGGCGGGCGTGGACAAGGAATATCGCGGCCGGGAACGGGCCAGCGATCATGCGCCGACCTGGGTAACCCTGCGCTGAAGCATCGATCCGGCCTCTGCCATGGCCGTTTTCGGGCACGCAATGTCCCTTTCCGGACACCGCGCCGCTGAAATCACCAACTTTTGGCGCGTATTGCTGCACTATAGCGGCAGCTTCGAAATGTCACATAGCTAAGTAGCTGAAATACCACAACTCTGCGAATTGGCACGACCGATGCAATGCATGGGAGGCAGGCGGAACGAGGGAGCGCCTGGTGTCCA
>JASLBO010000151.1 GCA_030146605.1 Sphingomonas sp.
GTCGCCAAAATTCCGGTCGGCCGGCTCGGGCAGGCGAGCGAGATCGCGCGCGGCGTCGCGTTCCTGTGCTCGGAGGAAGCGGGCTTCGTCACCGGATCGACGCTGTCGATCAACGGCGGGCAGCACATGTACTGAGACGAAATGGGCCGGCTCCGCGAGGAGCCGGCCCAAGGTCCCCGATACGCTACGCGGGGACCTCGATACGCGAACTACCCTGCTGCCTATACGGTGTGCACCTTGGCGCTGGCTGAACGCGCTTGTTATGTGAGGTTCATCTTGGTTGGGGCTGGTCGGGAGGCGGGGAGCGGCTATGACCCGGCGAATGCGTTTCGCCGTTCCGCTCTCGTCGCTCCTGATGCTGACCGTCACTGCCTCCGGGATCGAGCCGCGTGCGGTGCTCGGCGATCGTCCGGAAATCGTCGCGACGCCGGTACCGCTGGACCCTTCGGACCCGGCGCGGACAAAGCTCGGCGCGCTCACCTATCTGGGGGGGCTGGTCCTCCACAGCGGCGATCCGGCATTTGGCGGCTTTTCCGCGATGCGAGTGACAGGCGACACGTTCACGTTGCTGAGCGACGGCGGAAATCTCGTGACGTTCCGCATGGGAGCGGATTTGCGGCCGCGCGAATGGCGCTTCGCCGACTTGCCTGGCCCGGGCACCGGCGCGATCAAGCGGCACCGCGACTCCGAATCGCTGACCTGGGACCCGGCAACCGGGCGTGCCTGGGTCGGCTTCGAGAATCGCAATGCGATCTGGCGCTATGATTCGAGCCTGACCCGCGCCGAACGCAGCGTTCAGCCCGCGGCGATGGCCGACTGGTCGATCGCCGGCGGCGCCGAGGCGATGGTGCGGCTCCGGAGCGGCCAGTTCCTCGTGCTCAGCGAGACGGCGCGGCCCCCGGGCAGACCTGATGCCCGGATTTTGCTGCGCTTTGCGAGCGATCCGACCGAAAAGGCGCCACCGCCCGAGCGCCTCGCCTACGTGCCGCCTGCGAATTACGACCCGACCGACATGGCCGAGCTGCCCGATGGCCGATTGCTGATTCTCAACCGCCGGTTGTCGCTAGCGGGATTGTTCACCGCGAGGCTGGTGCTGCTCGACATGCACGCAGTGCGGGCGGGCCAGGCAATTCGCGGCGTGGAGCTGGCAAGGTTCGAACGCCCCGTCCAGCACGACAATTTCGAGGCGCTGGCGGTCACGCGCGAGGGCGCGGATACCATCGTCTGGATCGTGTCGGACGATAACGGAGAGTTCTGGGAGCAGTCGCTGCTGCTCAAATTCCGGCTCGGCCCGAGGGCGAGCGAAAAGCCCGCTCCCGCGAAGGGAACGGGCTGACGCCGATCCGCAAAAGGCTGGTTAGGCCGCGGTCTTCTCGGCCGTCGTCGCCTTGCGCAGTTCGCGCTTGAGGCGGCGCACGCGGAGCGACAGGTCGTCCTCGCTGGTCTTGAGCAGCCAATTGTCGAGGCCGCCGACATGCTCGACCGAGCGCAACCCGTGCGTCGAGACGCGCAGGCGGATGCTGCGGCCCAGCGTGTCCGACATCAGCGTGACGTTCTGCAGATTCGGCAGAAAGGTCCGCTTGGTCTTGTTGTTGGCATGGGAGACATTGTGTCCCACCTGCCGGCCCTTGCCGGTCAGCTCGCAAATGCGCGACATCGCTTTAAATCCTGGTTTTTGGCATAAGCCGGAAAGGCCGCGCCGATAGCGGGAATGGCAGGGTGCGTCAACCGATTCCCCGATCATCGCCTGCCCGTACGCAACCCAGATGGCCCCTGGCGCGTTATTACGCAAACGATTCGATCAGGGAGAAGAAGACTATGCGTGCAATCCTCGTGCTGATCGGGCTGATCGCCCTCGGAGTGGTCGCGGCCATGGCGACCGGCATGCTGCGGATCAACCAGCAACAAGGCGTGAGCCTGCCGACGGTGAGCGTGCAGAGCGAGGGCGGCCAGCTCCCCAAATACAGCGCCGAGACGGGCAGTGTCGGGATCGGAAACACCGCGAAGACCGTTGATGTGCCCACGGTGGAAATGAAGAAAGCGACAGTGGTCTTGCCGACGATCGATTTGAAGCAGGCGCCGGCCGCTTCTCCCACACCGGCGGCCAAATAATGCACGCAGGGCGAATCGCCGCGGCGGTGCTGCTGCCACCGCTGGGCGTTTATCTGGCCCGCGGGCCGGGGCGCGACTTCCTGATCGCGTGCGGGCTGACGGTGCTGGGGTTCCTTCCCGGCATGGCCTTTGCGCTGTGGACGGTGCTGCGCCACAGCCGATCGGATGCGCCGGCGACTGCGGCTCCTGCATAGTCTCTTCATCGCGGCGCATTCGGCCGGGGTGACGAACAGGGTCAGGGGAGATAGTCCATTCCCATGTTCCCGCTTCCCCCACCGATGCGCGCTGCGCTCGACGCCGCCCGCCAGGCCGGGCAGGCCGGGGAGGTGCCGGTCGGTGCAGTAGTGGTTCACGAGGGCAGGGTCATTGTCAGCACGGCCAATGCCCCGCGGACACTCCACGACCCTACTGCGCATGCCGAGATGCTCGCGATTCGCGCGGCGGCGCACATCCTCGGCCGCGAGCGGCTCGAAGATTGCGACCTGTGGGTCACGCTGGAGCCCTGCGCGATGTGCGCCGGGGCGATCGCCCACGCGCGCATCGCCCGGCTCTATTACGGCGCGAGCGACCCCAAGGGCGGTGCTGTCGAGCACGGGCCGCGCTTCTTCGCGCAATCGACCTGCCATCACCGGCCTGAGGTTTATTCGGGGATCGGCGAGGGGGAGGCGGGAACGTTGCTGAGGGATTTTTTCAGAGAACGACGCGACTGACCTCCAGTGCTCCTGCGAAAGCAGGAGCACTGGAGGTCACGGGCGCGTCGCTAGCCGCCCCTGGGCTCCTGCTTTCGCAGGAACACAAGGTAGCGGGGCACGATTACCCCAAATCCTGCTGGGTGATCGGCACCAGCTTGATCTCGACGCGGCGATTCGCCGCTTTGCCCTCCTCGCTGTCGTTGCTGGCGACCGGCTGGGTCTCGCCGAAGCCTCGTGTCCCGAGCCGTGCGCTCTGGACACCGCGGCTCGCCAGATAATCGGCGACCGCGGTCGCGCGGCGTTGCGACAGGCTCAGATTGTAGCTGTCGCTGCCGGTCGCATCGGTGTGGCCGTACACGTCGACATAGGTCTGGTTATATTGACCGAGCACCTCGGCGACCTGATCGAGCGTTCCGCGGAACTGCGGCTGGATGCTCGACTCGTTGGTGGCGAAGGTGACGTTCGACGGCATGTTGAGCACCAGATCGTCGCCTTGGCGAATCACCCGGATATCGGTGCCGGCGGTACGGCGGCGCAGTTCCTGCTCCTGCCGGTCCATATATGCGCCGATCCCTGCTCCGGCGAGGCCGCCGATACCCGCGCCGATGATCTTCTCGGTACGGTCGTTGCGGCCGCCGACGAGATCGCCGAGCAGGTAACCGCCGACCACGCCGGCACCGGCGCCGATCGCGGCTTTCGAGACCCGGCGCTCGCCGGTGACCGGATCGGTGACGCACGCCGCGGTGAGCGTGGTTGCGGCGAGCGCGGCGGCGATGAGCGCTTTACGGGCGATAGACATAATTCCTCCTTTTGCGGACCTCGAACGGCGAAACAAACCCGCCGCTGCAGCGCCTTGTTCCGCCTGCGCATCGAAGTTGGACGAAGAGGCGGTTGTGAAGCGAGCTCCAGTGAGGATATGAGGGCGGCACATCATGCCAGCTCCCTTTCCCTGGATCGACGTTGCGATCATCCTCGTGCTGATTGCCGTGAACGGCATCTTCTCCATGTCCGAACTGGCGATCGTCTCGGCACGCCCGGCTCGGATGGAGGGGCTGGCGCGCACCAATCGCGGCGCCGCCACTGCGATCCAGCTCGCCGCCGATCCCGGCAAGTTCCTCTCGACCGTGCAGATCGGCATCACGCTTATCGGCATCATCGCGGGTGCCTATTCGGGGGCGAGCCTCGGCACGCCGGTCGCCCAGCGCATAGAGGGGCTGGGGCTCGACGCCGAGACCGCGCGCACCGTGGGCCTCACGCTGGTGATCGCGGTCACCACCTACGCCTCGCTGGTCGTCGGCGAACTGGTACCCAAGCAATTCGCCTTGCGCTCGCCCGAGCCTATCGCCGCGGTGATGGCGATCCCGATGCTGTGGCTCAGCCGGATCACCGCGCCGATCGTGTGGGTGCTCGACAAATCCAGCGCGCTGATCTTCCGCGTGATCGGCCTCAACCGCGAATCGGAAAACCGCGTCACCATCGAGGAACTCCATCTGATCGTCGCGGAGGCGTCGCGGTCCGGTGTGATCGAGGAACATGAGCGTTCGATCATCTCGGGCGTCGTACGGCTCGCCGATCGCCCGGTGCGCGAAGTGATGACACCGCGCACCGATGTCGACTGGCTCGATGTCGACCTCGACCCGGCCGGGATCCGCGATGCCTTGCTCGCAACCCCGCATACCCGGCTGCCGGTGGCCGAAGGTTCGGTCGATTCGGTGATCGGAGTGGTGCAGGCGCGCGATATCGTCGCGGCTTTGTTCCGCGGTGAGACGCTCGAGCTGCGGCGGCTGATGCGCTCCGCGCCGGTGCTTCCCGATCAGGTCGACGCGATGGACGCCTTGGGCGCGCTGCGCCGGGCGGAGGTGCCGATGGGCCTCGTTCATGACGAATACGGTCATTTCGAAGGAATCGTGACGCCGGCCGATTTGCTCGCGGCGATCGCCGGCGATTTCGCGTCGGATGCCGAGCCGGGCGACAGCCCGAGTCTCGTGGTGCGGGAAGACGGATCCTTGCTGGTCTCCGGCCAGATGCCGGCGGATGCGCTGGCGGAGCGGCTCGGCATCGATCTGCCCGAAGACCGCGACTATGCCACCGTCGCCGGCCTTGCGCTCGCGGTGCTCAAGCATCTGCCGGTGGAAGGCGAAGTGTTCGCCGAGCAGGGCTGGCGTTTCGAGATCGTCGACATGGACGGGCGCAAGATCGACAAATTGCTGGTGCGCGAAGCGCGCTGAGACCCAAATCCTCCCGAGGATTATTACAGCTTTCCGAACACCGCCTCGTAGCCCGACTGATCGCCGCGGGCGAGGAACCCGGCCTGCTCGATCCAGCGATCGCGATGAATGCGGCCCTGGAAGGTGCCGAGCTGCGCGTCGAGCGCCTGGGCCTCGGCGGGGCTGAGCGCGGCGATCTGGGCGAAGCTGGTAACGCCGAGACCGTTCAGCCGTTCGGCGAGCTTGGGACCGACGCCCTTCATGCGCGTGAGATCGTTGGCGCCGGAGGGTGCGGGTGCTGGATCGGACGCAGCGAGCGTCGCTGGTGCGGCGTCGAGCGGCGCTGCCGCGGCAATCGGCTCGTCGGCGAGCGGCGCGGGCTCGGGCGCGGTCGCGTCGACCGGGGCATCGGCGATCGGCGGCGGGGAAGGGCGCACCGGCGGCGCGGCGACAGGCTTTACCGGCATGGACCCGCTCGACTGGCTGACCTCGCCGCGGACCTCGAGCTCCCGGCGCGCCTGGTGGCGACGTTTGGATAGCCGCGTGCCCCAGGCGAGGATGAACAGGGCGAGGAGGATGCCGAGGCCGATCAGCACGAAGGAGAGCGTCAGCCAAACCGGCGCCCCGTCGTATAATGTGCCACCCGTCTGCCAAGCAGTATCGTTCATTCAACTCGCTCCTGACGCCATGCCGTCACCTGCATTCTCAACTGCATAGCGGCGGATTTCGCAGCGTCCAGCGGCGTCGCGCGAACGCGCCGGGCGAACAGCGAAAAGGGCCGGAGGATCGCTCCTCCGGCCCTTATATCTTGTGACTGCCGGCCTCAGTGCGTGCCGGGTACCGGCGGGTCCAGTTCCTCATATGCCTCGTGCTCATGCACTTCGGTGAGGCCGCGGCCGACATGGCTCTTGCGCCGGCTATAGGCGAAATACACCACGAGGCCGATCGCCGCCCAGATCACGAACATCAGCTTGGTGTCGTGGCCCAGGCTGTAGAACAGATAGATGCAGCCGAGGATCGCGATCGGCGCGGTGACGACGATGAACGGGGTGCGGAACGGCCGATGCCGGGTCGGATCGGTGCGGCGCAGCACCAGCACTGCGATCGACACCGCGGCAAATGCGAACAAGGTGCCCGAGTTCGAGATGTCGGCCAGCTTGCCGACCGGGAAGAAGGCGGCGAACAACGCCACGAAGATGCCCGTCAGGATAGTGATGACGTGCGGGGTGTGGAACTTCGGATGGACCTTGGAGAAGACCGCGGGAAGCAGGCCGTCGCGGCTCATCACGAAGAAGATGCGGGTCTGGCCAAACATCATCATCAGGATGACCGAAGGCAGCGCCAGCCCGGCGGCGAGGCCGATCAGGTTGCCGATCTGCGGCCAGCCGATTTCGCGCAGCGTCCACGCCAAAGCTTCCTTCGAGCAGACCACCGCATCGCGGCCGGTGGCGGCGACATTGTCGGCGCAGGCCTTGGTCAGCTCGACGCTGCCCGGGGGCAGCGCCGCGCCGTCGGGTCCGAGCATCGGCTGCGCGCCGACGCTGCCGATCACGCCGGCGGCGACGAGCAGGTAGAAGATCGTGCAGATGGCGAGCGAGCCGATCAGCCCGATCGGCATGTTGCGTTGCGGATTCTTG
>JASLBO010000162.1 GCA_030146605.1 Sphingomonas sp.
GAAATGCCGCAACCCCCGGCCTGAACCCGATCACTGTGTAGGCGAGGGATTAAAGTCAAATTAAGCAGCCCGAAGTGGCCCCGATCCTGCGGCGAGATGTGTGACGCCTAGGACGAAGGGAAAGTTCACCATAATCGGCAATAATACCAACATGGTTAACCCCGCTTTTCAATTGCGGGGTGTTGCTTAAGGGGCGACTCGGAACGATCTTGGGCGCGTCATGAGTCAGTTCGCGCGTTCGCCCATCACTGCGGTGCTGGGCCCCACCAACACCGGCAAGACCCATCTCGCGGTCGAGCGGATGTGCGGCCATGCCAGCGGCATGATCGGCTTTCCACTGCGGCTGCTGGCGCGCGAAGTCTATGACCGCGTCGTCAAGATGAAAGGCGTGGAAGCGGTCGGGCTGATCACCGGCGAAGAGAAGATCCTTCCCCCGAAAGCGAAGTGGCTGCTGTGCACCGCCGAGAGCATGCCGCTCGAACGCGAAGTCGCCTTTGTCGCGCTGGACGAGGCGCAGATCGGCGCGGATCCCGAGCGCGGGCACGTCTTCACCGATCGGCTGTTGCGCGCGCGCGGCTATGCCGAGACGATGATCCTCGGATCGGATTCGATCAGGCCGATGCTCAAGGCGCTCGTCCCCGACGCCGAAATTGTCGGCCGACCGCGCTTCTCTACCTTGAGCTATGCCGGCGCGAAGAAGCTGTCGCGCCTGCCCCGCCGCTCGGCGATCGTCGCCTTCTCCGCCGAGGAAGTTTACGCCGTAGCCGAGGCGCTCAGGCGCCTGCGCGGCGGCGCGGCGGTGGTGATGGGGGCGCTCAGCCCACGTACCCGTAACGCGCAGGTCGCGATGTTCCAGGCGGGCGAGGTCGACTATCTCGTCGCCACCGACGCGATCGGCATGGGGCTGAACATGGATGTGAACCATGTCGCCTTTGCCAGCCTGTCCAAATTCGACGGCCGCCGTCAGCGCCGGCTGACCATCGCCGAGATGGCGCAGATCGCGGGACGCGCAGGACGCCATCAGCGCGACGGGACCTTCGGCGCGCTCCACGAGGAAGGCCCGAGCGCCTTCACGCCCGAGGAAGTGCTCGCGCTCGAAGCGCATCAGGTGCCCCGGCTCGAGCATCTCTATTGGCGCGAGGGCGAGCCCGATTTCGCCAGCATCGACGCGCTGGTCGCCAGCCTCGAAGCCAAGCCGCAGGCCGAAGTGCTGCGCGCCGCACCGCAAGCGGTGGACCTCGCGGTGCTCAAGCATCTCGCCGAAGAGGATTGGGTGCGCGCCAGGGTTCGCTCGCCGCGGATGGTGATGCGGCTCTGGGCGGCCTGTGGCCTACCCGATTTCCGCAAGCTCGGCGTCGATCCGCATGCGCGCTTCGTCGGGCGGCTGTTCGGACACCTCTCCGAGGCCAATGGCCATGTTCCGCATCAATGGTTCGCCGACGAGATCGCGCGGCTCGACAATATGGGGGGCGATGTCGAGACGCTCGCCGGGCGGATCGCCGCCGCGCGCAGCTGGGCCTATATCGCTCACCGCGCCGACTGGCTCGAGGATCCGATCCACTGGGCCGAACGCACCCGGGCAATCGAGGAGAAATTGTCCGACGCGCTCCACGCCAGCCTGACCCAGCGCTTCGTCGACAAGCGCACCACCGTGCTGCTCCGCCAGATCGGCGCAGACGCCTCCAACCTGCCGGTGACGATCGGCGCGCAAGGCGAAGTCAGCGTCGAGGAGCATCCGCTCGGCAAGCTCGAAGGCTTTCGCTTCACGGTGCAGGCCGAGGCGCGGGCAGGCGACAAACGCATGCTGCTCGCCGCAGCGGAGAAACGGCTGGCGGGCGAGTTTCGCAAACGCGGCGAGGCATTGATCGAGGCGGCGAACGGTGCTCTGGGCCGAAGTGCCCGTTGCCACGCTCAAGCCGGGCACCAACCTTGTCCGTCCTAAGATCGTGCTCGACCGCGCGCTCGACGTGCTCGATCCCCCAGCGCGAAACGCAGTACAGGCCCGCCTCGAAGCCTGGTTCGACGCGCAGATCAAGCGCCAGCTCCCGGTCCTCGCCAAGCTGGATGCCGCCAGCCGCGATCCCGTCGCGGGCGGCCCGCTCCGCGCGCTGGCCAACGCCTTGCTCAACGCCGGCGGGCTGCTCCCGCGCCGCGCTGCCGGTGCGCTCGTCGAGACCCTCGACGGCGACGCGCGCAAGCGACTCCGCTCGATCGGCATGACGATCGGTACGCTCGATTTGTTCGCCCCCGCCTTGCTCAAGCCCGCCGCCGCACGCTGGCGGCGCGAGTTGATGGGGCTCGCCAATGCTCCGGCTGAAGGCGCAACGGTGCTCGCGCGAAACGCGCCGGGCGCCGACCTGGCTTATGGATTCCGTCCGCTGGGCGCGCAGGCGGTGCGCGTCGACCTGGTCGAGCGGATCGCGCGCGCCGCGCATGATGCCCGGCAGGGCCGCAAGCCCTTCGCGCCGGACCCCGCGCTCGCCACGTCGATCGGCCTCACCGCCGAGACGCTCGCCCGGCTGATGGCCCAGCTCGGCTTCAAGACGGCGAAGCCGCGCGACGGCGAGCCGCAGCGCTGGATCTGGCAGGGCCTCACTCCTGTCGCCAAGCCCAAGGCCGCGCCGACCGACAATGCCTTCGCGGCACTCGCAGGACTGCGCGGTGGCTGACGGCGAGGCCATCCGGCTCGACCGCTTCCTGTGGTTCGCCCGCCTCGCCAAGACGCGCAGCGCAGCGCAGGCAATCGCCGAAAAGGGTACGCTGCGGCTCGACGGACGGCGGATCGAGCGGTCCGCGGTGCCGGTGCGGATCGGATCGATCCTCGTTTTCCCGCTCTATGGCAAGGTTCTGGCGCTGCGAGTCGAGGCGCTGCCGAAGCGGCGGGGACCGCCAGCCGAGGCGGCCGGGCTCTACACGCGGCTGGAAACCCACACCCCCAGAAACGTTGACGCCGTAGAATCGGGGGCATAGCAGGGGCCCGCGTACAGACCTTTGCCGCTCGAGGGAGCCGACCTGCCATGACCTATGTCGTCACCGACGCCTGCATCCGGTGCAAGTACATGGACTGCGTCGAAGTGTGCCCGGTCGACTGTTTCTACGAAGGCGAGAACATGCTCGTCATCAATCCCAGCGAGTGCATCGACTGCGGCGTCTGCGAGCCCGAATGCCCCGCCGAGGCGATCCTGCCCGATACCGAGAACGGGCTGGAGAAATGGCTCGAACTCAACAAGACCTATTCGGAGGAATGGCCCAACATCACCCAGAAGGGCGATGTTCCCGCCGATGCCGATGCCTTGAAGGGCGAGGAAGGCAAGTTCGAGAAGTATTTCTCGGCGAGCCCCGGCACGGGAAGCTGAGCGCCGCGCGATCGCGCGTGGAACCGGCAACGGCAATCTTCGCCGCAGTGCACATAAATGCGCTGCGGCGATGACGCGTCGCTGGTAATTTTATTGCAACCGTGTTAAATAGCCCCTGACGGAGGCGATGTATCCCCTTCCGCCCGGAGAAGCATAGGTTGTTGTCCCGAACCGCCTGCCCGACGCCAAGCGCGTCAGGGCCGACGCCGCACCCGTTCGGGACCAGTTATTCACGGAAAGGTCTCTAGCCCATGGCTGCCAAGGCGCTGTCCTTCGACGTCGGCGATTATGTCGTTTACCCCAAGCACGGCGTCGGCCGTGTGATCGAGCTGCAGAAACAGGAAATTGCGGGGATGCAGCTCGAGCTTTACGTGCTGCGCTTCGAAAAAGAGAAGATGACGCTGCGCGTTCCGACCAACAAGGCCGAGAGCGTCGGCATGCGCAAGCTTTCGAGCGACAAGACGCTGCGCGAGGCGCTCGAGACGCTCAAGGGCAAGCCCAAGGTCAAGCGCACCATGTGGTCGCGCCGTGCGCAGGAATATGAAGCCAAGATCAATTCGGGCGACCTCGTGTCGATCGCCGAAGTGGTCCGCGACCTGTTCCGCGCCGAAGACCAGCCCGAGCAGAGCTATTCGGAGCGCCAGATCTTCGAAGCCGCCGCCAGCCGCCTCGCACGCGAACTCGCCGCGATGGAAGAGGTGGACGAGCCGACCGCGCTCGAGAAGATCCTCGACATCCTGCGCAAGGCCGCAGCGATCTGGAACAAGGACAAGATCCCCGCCTGAGGCCAGGCGCGGACTTGCCGAACGGACAGGGGGCGCGCGGGAAACCGCCGCCCCTTTTCCTTGCTCACCAAAAGGTGTATTGCACACGCAACACACGGTTTGGGAGAGCAAAATGCGCATGTTGCTGATCGTCGCTTCGCTGCCGCTGGCCGCGTGCCAGTCCAATGCCGAAAGACAGGACCAGGCGGCGCAGGTGAGTGGTACCGGCGCCACCCGCAGCTTCGCCGCGAGGGGCTTCACCGGAGTCGAACTCCGCGGCTCGGATGATGTCGACGTCAAGACCGGGCAGAATTTCTCTGTGACCGCCGAGGGCGATCCCAAGGTGCTCGACCAGCTCGACATCCAGGTCGTGAACGGCACGCTGCGCGTCGGCCGCAAGGACCGCAACTGGTTCGGCAACGATCGCGGCGCGCGCGTACATGTCGTCATGCCCAAACTCACCGCCGCCACGGTCGGCGGCTCGGGCGATCTCACCGTCGACCGCGCCGAGGGCGATTTCGGCGGCGCGGTTTCGGGATCGGGCAACCTCAGCATCGCCGATCTCCGCGGCGGCACTGCCGAGCTGTCGGTAGCCGGATCGGGCGATATGCGCATCGCGGGCAGCGCGTCGAAGCTCTCTGCCGCTATTGCCGGATCGGGCGACATCGACGCCAAAGGCCTGACTGCCGCGAGCGCCGATGTCTCGATCGCCGGCTCGGGCAATGTCTTCGGCACGGTCAAGGGACCGGCCTCGGTGTCGATCGTCGGGTCGGGCGATGCAGAGCTGGGTGGTGGCGCCAAATGCTCGGTCAGCGCTATCGGCTCGGGCGAGGCGCGTTGCAGCTAGAGCTTGCCTGAACGGGCGCGGCGCGCGAGTGTCGCACGATGCGCTCGCTCCTGCTCGCTCCCTTGCTGTTGCTCACCGCCGCCGCCCCGGCGCAGGAGCGCCGTTTCATGGTAGACGGCTTCGAGCGGCTGCGCGTCGAAGGACCATTCGAGGTCGAGGTCGTGACCGGCATCGCCGGCGCGGTCGCGTTCGGTGATCGCGCCGCGCTCGACCAGGTCACGGTACGGAGCAACGGCGATACACTGGTGGTGAGCGGCGGGCCGCTCTCCTGGTCAGGGGCCAAAGGCACGACGCGGCCCACAGTGCGCGTCTCGGCCCGGTCGCTTCGCGGCGTGGCGGTCAACGGCGGCGCGAAAGTGCGCGTGGCGGAGATGCGCGGCGCGCGGGTCGAGCTGGTGCAGAGCGGCGCGGGGTCGCTCGAGGTGGCGTCGATCCGCGCTGACGATCTCACCGCCACTCTGACCGGCACCGGCGCAATGACTTTTGCCGGGACGGCCGGGCGCGCGCGCGTGCGCAGCTATGGCGCGGGATCGATCGACGCGAGCCGCCTGACCGCAGGCGACGCAAGCCTGACCTCCGAGAGCAGCGGCCAGATCCAGATCAACGTGCGCTTCACGGCGCGCGCGACAGCGCTCGGCACCGGCGGGATCAGCATCACCGGCAAGCCCGAATGCATCCTGCACGGATCGGGCCCGATCGACTGTTCGGGGACGATCATCCGCCGCTAGGCGGCAAGCGGGAAGCGCAGCAGCCGGTCATCCAGCGCGACCAGCGCGTGCGCGCCGCGACCGACCGCGCGGACGATCTCGGGGTGATGCGCATCGAGGCCGCCGGTGAGCGCGCCGAATGCCGGCAGGATCAACTTGGTGGCGGTGGCGACGAAGCAGCGCCGCGCCACTTGCCGCCCGCGCACGCTGATCCGCAGCTTGGGATGGAAATGCCCCGAAAGTTCGGGACGGAGTTCGCCCGGTTCGGCCTCGTGGCGCAGCACCAGCCCGTCGACGTCGGCTTCGTCGAGGATCGTCCCGCCGCAATGATCGACGAGCAGCGAATCGTGGTTACCGGTGATCCAGCGCCAGTCGAGCCGCGCGGTCAGCCCGGTCAGCAGCGCGCGCGCGTCCGCCGGAAGCCGCTCGCACCCCGCCGAATCGTGGAAGCTGTCGCCGAGGCACCAGAGTTCGATCGCCCCGGTGCGCTCGACCAGCGCCGACAATTCGGTGAGCGTCGCCAGCGAATCATAAGGCGGCAGCATCTGCCCCTTGCTCGCGAACCAGCTGCCTTTCTCGAAATGGAGGTCGGCGACGAGCAATGCCCGCCGGGCGGGCCAATAGAGCGCGCCCTCGGCAAGCGCCTCGAAATCATGACCACCGAACGAAAGGAGAACCATGCCCCGGCTATCCGGCCGGCGTGGCCCCGCTGTCAACTCCGCAACGCTTGGCGGTCAATCAAAAAGGGCGCCGGAGCCATGCCCCGACGCCCTTGATTGCATGCTGCAGACCGGCCTCAGGCTTCCTGGGGCAGAGCTGCCTTCACCTGCGCGACGATGGCGCTGAACGCCTCACCTTCGTGCATCGCGATGTCGGCAAGGACCTTGCGGTCGAGTTCGATGCCGGCGAGCTTGATGCCGTGCATGAACTGCGAATAGGTCAGGCCCTCGGCGCGGACGCCGGCGTTGATGCGCTGAATCCAGAGACCACGGAAGGTCCGCTTCTTAACCTTGCGATCGCGATACGCGTACTGGCCGGCCTTTTCGACAGCCTGCCGCGCGATGCGGATCGTGTTCTTGCGACGGCCACGATAGCCCTTCGCCTGTTCCAGAATATTCTTGTGCTTGGCGCGGGTGGTAACACCCCGTTTTACGCGTGCCATGTTCCGGGCTCCTTACTTCAGGCCGTACGGTGCCCAGCCGACGACACGTGCGGTGTCGGCATGAGCGAGCACGGATGTGCCGCGGTTCTGGCGGATATATTTGGCATTGTGGCTGATCAAACGGTGGCGCTTGCCAGCGAATCCGTGCTTGATCTTGCCGGTGGCGGTGAATTTGAAGCGTTTCTTCACACCGCTCTTGGTCTTGAGCTTGGGCATTTTGGTCTCCTTGCAATCTCGAACGTGCGAACAGCCGCGGCAGCCCTTGATGGCCGGGCGTGTTCCTGACGTTCGAGGAAAGCGGGGCGCATAACCGCTACGGTGTCGCAATGCAACCTGAGTCCTGCGGTTCTCCCACCCAACGCCAGATGCGCTCCCTCCGGCTTGCGGCAGGGGAGCGGAACCCTCAGGGTCTACAAGCTTTTCCTCCGGATGGCCGATCACGACGTACCCGTAAAAACTGCCGAATCGGCACCGCCCGCCCGCGCGCTCGGCACGCCGCTGGCCAGCATAATCGCGGTAATCACTGCCCTGCTCGGGCTGATCGTGCTCGCCTGGACGGTGCTGTTCGTCACCAAGGGCCGCTTCCTCAAGCCCACCTTCGAGAAGATCGCCGCGGGACAGACCAACCGGCAGGTCAAGGTCGCAGGCGACTTCCAGCTTTATTTCGCGCCGTTCAACGTCAAGTTCCTCGCCGAGGGGCTGACCGTCTCCAATCCCGAATGGGCCGGCCGCGGCAATTTCTTCTCGGCAAAGAAGATCGACACGCGGATCTCCACCTGGAGCCTGTTCACGCACAAATACCGGTTCAACTGGGTCGGCCTCGACGACGGCCATGTCGACTTGCAATGGGACAAGGCCGGCAAGCGCAACACCTGGACCTTCAACGAGGACAAGGAAAAGGGCGATCCGTTCGAGCTTCCCGCGATCCGCCGCGCGCTGATCCAGGGCACGCTGGTCCGCTATCTCGATCCACGGATGCAGGTCGAGGCGGGGATCCGCGTCCACACCGTCGAGGCAACCGAGACCAAGGTCGACAACGCCGTCCGCTTCGACGGCAACGGCACTGCGCGCGGCACCCGCTTCACGCTGAACGGCGCGCTGCTCAGCCCCAATGCCACCGTCTCGGGCGGTTCGAACAAGCTCCAGCTCCATGTCGAGGGCGTACGCACCGCGATCGACGTCTCGGGCACGCTCCCGGGCGCGACCGAGATCGAAGGCGCCGACCTCCATATCGACGCACGCGGCCGCAACCTCGCCGACATCTTCGCGGTGTTCGGCATCGCCGTGCCCGACACGCGCAATTATCGCCTCCGTTCGGCGCTGACCAAAGCAGGCGACGAATGGCGCTTCACCGGGATGCGGGGCCGTTTCGGCGCCAGCGATCTGGCGGGCAGGTTCACCGTTGCGCTCAAGGAGCCGCGCCTGCTGCTCACTGCCAATCT
>JASLBO010000256.1 GCA_030146605.1 Sphingomonas sp.
CGACCAATGCCTGCAGCTCGGGAAAGTCGACCCGGGTCAGGTTGCGCTCCATGTTGCGGATCATTGTCGCCTGGTTCTGGAGCGCCTGGATCTGGTTGTTGATCTGCTGGAGCGCCCGCGCGGCGCTGAGCAGATTCTGCGAATAGTTGGTCGGATCGAACACGGTGAGCTGCGCCGCGGCGGGCGACGCGGTCAGCAGCGCCGCCGACAGCGAGCCGAGCGCGGCGAGACCGAGCGCCGAGGCGATGACGTGCTTCTTCGAGACAGGGGACATGGGCTTCACTCCGGGGACAGGGGTTGGTCGAAGCCGGCCAGCAGGCTCGCTGCCCAGTCGAGGCCGGCGGATTCGAGGAAGCGGGCAGCGAAGGTATGGGCGCCGTGTTCGGCGAGCAGCGCGTCGATCCGCGCCTGGGTCCCCGCGTCGGAGGCGCCGCACAGAGCAAGCGCGATGCTGCCGAGGCCGAGCTCGAACAGCCGGTTGCCGCGCGCGGATTGCAGATAATATTGCCGCTTGGGCGTCGCCCGGCTGATCAGCGTGATTTGACGTTCGTTGAGGCCGAAGCGCTGATAGGCGGCCTGCGACTGCGGCTCGGCGGCCCGGTCATTGGGCAGCAGGATACGCTGCGGGCAGCTCTCGATGATTGCCGGCGCGATCGCGCTGTCAGCGATGTCGGCGAGGCTTTGCGTGGCGAAGACTACCGCGACATTCTTCTTGCGCAGCACCTTCAGCCATTCGCGGATGCGTGCGGCGAAAAGCGGATGGTCGAGGAAGATCCAGGCCTCGTCGAGGATCAACAAGGTCGGACGGCCGGTGAAGCGCGCCTCGAGCCGGTGGAACAGATAGGTGAGCACGGGCGCGACCACGCCCGCCTGCCCCATCAACGCCTCTGTCTCGAAGCATTGCAGGTCCGAGATCGCGAGATCGTCCTCGGCCGCGTCCAGCAACCGGCCAAAGGGACCTTCGAGCGTATAGGGTGCGAGCGCCTGGCGGAGCGCGATCGACTGGAGCAGCAGCGACAACCCGGTCATCGTGCGCTCGGCCAAGGGTGCCGAGGCGAGGCTGCCGAGCGCGGACCACAAGGCGTCCTTGACCTCGGGCGTGACCAATACCTTCTCATGGGCGAGCCGGGCCGCAAGCCATTCCACCGCCCAGGCGCGCTCCTCGGCGCGGTCGACCTGGCGCAGCGGCTGGAACGCGATCGTGCCGCCCTGGTCGGCGCCGAGCCCCAGCGCATGATGGGCGCCGCCCATCGCCAGCACCGCGGCGCGCGCCGAGAAACCCTTGTCGAAGATATAGATCTGCGCGTTCGGGTAGCGCCGGAACTGGAGCGCCAGCAGCGCCAGCAGCACCGACTTGCCGGCGCCGGTCGGACCGACGACGAGCATGTGCCCGACATCGCCGACATGCGTCGACAGCCGGAACGGAGTCGATCCGCCGGTCTCGGCGATCAGCAGCGGCGGACCCTGAAGATGGGAATTGCCCGCGGGACCAGCCCAGACGCTCGACAGCGGCATGAGGTGCGCGAGGTTGAGCGTGTGCACCAGCGGCTGGCGGACATTGGCATAGGCGTGCCCCGGCAGGCTCGACAGCCAGGCCTCGAGCGCATTGACGCCCTCGCGGATCAGCGTGAATCCGAGGCCGTTCACGACCCGCTCGACGGTGCGGACCTTCTCCTCGACCCTCGATCGGTCGGTCTCGGACACGGTGATGGTCGTGGTCAGATAGCCGAAGGCGACATGGTCGCCGCCGAGTGCCTGCAGCGCCAGATCGGCATCCATGACCTTGTTGTCGGCGTCGCTGTCGAGCAGCTGGGCGGGCTGGTTGTACATCACCTCGCGCAGCAAGGCGGTCACCGACTTGCGCTTGTTGAACCACTGGCGGCGTATCCGCGTCAGCGCGCGGGTCGCTTCCGCCTTGTCGAGCGCGATGAAGCGCGTCATCCACCGATAGGCGAAGTCCTGATGGTTGAGCGCATCGAGCAGACCCGGACGGGTGTGATTGGGAAAGCCCAGCACCGTGAGCGTGCGCAGATGCCGGTCGCCGAGCATCGGCTCGAGCCCGCCCGTCACCTCGGTGTCGACCAGCAGGCCGTCGAGATACATCGGCGTTTCGGGCACGGCGACGGGGTGCCGGGCGGCCGACACTGTTCCGTGCAAATAGGTCAGGGTCTCGGCGTCATCGAGCGCGCGGACCTCGGGCATGAAGCCTGACAACAGGTCGAGCACCCGGTCGGTCTCGGCAACAAAGGCAGCGAGTGCCTGTCGCCAGTCGCGCCCGCCCTCACGCGCGCGGTCGACCAGCATGCGGCCGGCGGCATCGCTCTGGTCGGCATCGCCCAGGTGCAGCAAGGTCAGGTGAAAGCGGCTTTCGAAGTGCGACCCGGCACGCTCGAAGGCTGTGCGACGTTCCTGCTCGACCAGCCACGAGGCGGCATCGGGAAAACTGCTCTCGGGATAGCCGAGCGCCTCGCGGCGCTCCGCCTCGAAGAACAGGCACCAGCCTGAGCCGAGCCGGCGCAGGACATTATTGGCGCGCGCGCAGGCCGAGACCAGCTCCGCCTCGGTCGCGCTTTCGAGGTCAGGCCCGCGAAAGGCCAGGGTACGCTGGAAGCTGCCGTCCTTGTTGAGGACGACACCCGGCGCGACCAGTGCCGCCCAGGGCAGATGGTCGGCGAGCCGGTCGGCCCGGTCGCGATATTCGCCGAGCTTCAGCATGCCAGCCGCCCCTTGTGCCGGAGGTGCCGCAGCGTGACCGCGGCGTAATCGGGATCGCGCCGCGCGGCGAACACCGCCAGCGAATGCCCGATCGACCAGAGCGCCAGCCCGGCGAGCCATTGCTGGAGACCGAGCGCGAGGGCTGCTGCCAGCGTACCGGTCAGGATCGCAATCCCGCGCGGCGCGCCGCCCAGCAATATCGGCTCGGTCAGCGACGGGTGGAGCGGCACCTCGAAGCCGTGCGCGTGCTCTGGCGCGGTGTCAGTCACGAGAGCAGCGCCCCGCCGCCAAAGCTGAAGAAGCTGAGGAAGAAGCTCGACGCCGCAAACGCAATCGACAGGCCGAAGACGATCTGGATCAGCCGGCGGAACCCGCCGGCGGTCTCGCCGAACGCCAGCGTCAGCCCGGTGGTGATGATAATGACCACCGCGACGATCTTGGCGACAGGCCCCTGGACCGAATCGAGCACCTTCTGCAGCGGCTCTTCCCACGGCATCCCCGAGCCAGCAGCGTGCGCCGCGCCGGCGAGCACGAGTGCGGCAAGCGCGATCGGGAGAGCAGTGGTTGCGTCGCGGAGACGCGGCAGGACGGCGAAACGCATGGTCATTCTCCTGGCATGGGTGAGGGGGCGAGTTCGGTGAGGTGGTAGTTGCCGTCGGGATCGAGCCCCGCGACGCGGGTGACGGTGTCGAGGCGCCGCGCGAGACCGCGGCCCGAGATGAAGACGATGCAGTCGATCGCCTCGGCAATGAGGTGTCGCGGCACCGTGACCACGGCTTCCTGGGTGAGCTGCTCGAGACGAAAGAGTGCGGCGGGCGCGCTGTTGGCGTGGACCGTCGCGATGCCGCCGGGATGGCCGGTATTCCATGCCTTGAGCATGTCGAGCGCCTCGGCGCCGCGGACCTCGCCGACGATGATCCGGTCGGGCCGCAGCCGCAGGGTCGAGCGCACGAGATCGGCGATGCCGACGACGCCGGGGCGGGTGCGAAGCGCGACTGTGTCGGGAGCGGCGCATTGAAGCTCGCGCGTGTCCTCGATCAGGATGATGCGCTCGTCGAGCGACGCCATTTCGGCGAGCAGCGCGTTGGCGAGGGTGGTCTTGCCCGAGCTGGTGCCGCCGGCGATGAGGATGTTGCGGCGCGCCAGCACCGCCGCCCGCAAGACTTCGGCACGCTCCGCCGACATCAGGCCGTCGGCGACATAGTCGCCGAGCGTATAAAGCCTCGCCGCGGGCTTGCGGATCGCAAAGCAGGGTGCCTGGCTGACCGGAGGCAATATGCCCTCGAAGCGTTCGCCCGCGCCGTCGCCGTGCGGCGGCAGTTCGGCCGAGACGATGGGCGCGCCGGCATGGACTTCAGTACGGGCATGGCTCGCCACGAGGCGGATGATCCGCTCGACCTGTTCCGCCGGAATGCGAATGTCGGTATCGACCCGGCCCTCGCCGAGCAGGTCGAGCCGGAGCGCGCCGTCGGGATTGACCATGATCTCGATGACGCGCGGGTCGCCCAGCGCCGCGGCGATGCCGGGGCCCATGGCGGTACGCAGCATTGCGCGGCGCCGGCCGGCGGACTCGGGCGGCACCATGACCGTCACTGTCCGCCCTCCGGGTCGAGCGTCCGCCTGCCCTCGGCGATCGCCTTGCCGACCTGTCCGACAAAGGCGTGGAAGCGTTCGCGTCCGAGCGCGCGACCCGCCTTGTCGCCTTCCGGCAGCGGCGGCGTGACGTTGAGCTGGTAGCGTACCGAAAGCGCAAGCGTCTCGAGCAGGACATGGCCGTCGCGCTCGATCCGCGCGAGCTGGCTGCTGATCCGGTCGAGCCGGACCTTGAGCAGGTCGTCGACCTCGCGCGCGCCGCGGCGGAGAAAATAGGCGCGCAGCGCATCGGCAACGATCGCCGACTTGGACCCGCCCGGGCGTGACGCGAGCGCGTCGAGCTGATCGGTGAGATCCTGGTCGAGATAGAGATGATGGCGCGGTTTCATAAGCGCGCTCAGAAGCTCGGCACGAGGTCGTCGTCGCGACCCCCGCCTTCGTTGAGCGCATGGGCACGGATGATGTCGCGGTTACCGATCGCCCGGTCCATCGCGCGCCGGTCGGACGCATCATCGTCGTCCTCGTCGCCGAAACCGAGCGGATCAGCGGACACCGGCACGGACGGCGCGGGCGCTTCTTCGGCCAGACCGGGATGACGTTCCTGCTGGACGCCGCCTTCCCCGCCCGCAACGGCCGCAGGCGCTGCGTCAGCGCTTTCCTCCGCCGCCGGCTGCTCGCTCTCGTCCGCGGCACCCGCTTCCGGCAAATCGGCGAGCAGGCGAATGTCGGTCTCGCTCGCCGCCTTTCCCCAGTCATCGTCCACATGCGGCGGGCAATCGGCATGGCGCCCGTCGATGACGGCCGGCGGCGGCATGACGCGCGCGCGGAAGCGGCGGTCCTGATAGTAACGCAGCTTCTCCGCCCGGATCGGCGCCAGACCGGAGATGAGGACGAGCGCCTCGTCGGCGGGCAGCTGCATGACTTCGCCGGGCGTCAGCAGCGGACGCGCTGTCTCCTGGCGACTGACCATGACATGGGCCAGCCAGGGCGCGAGCCGGTGGCCGGCATAGTTGCGCATCGCGCGCTGCTCGGTAGCGGTGCCGAGCGCGTCCGAAAGCCGCTTCGCGGTGCGCTCGTCATTGGTCGCAAACGCGATGCGGACGTGGCAATTGTCGAGGATGGCGTTGTTCTCGCCGTACGCCTTGGAGATCTGGTTGAGCGACTGCGCGATCAGGCAGGCGCGGATGCCGTAGCCGGCCATGAAGGCGAGCGCGGTCTCGAAAAAGTCGAGGCGGCCGAGTGCCGGGAATTCGTCCAGCATCATCAGCAGCTGCCGCCGCGAACCCTTGCCATCGGCCTCGAGCCGCTCGGTGAGCCGGCGGCCGATCTGGTTGAGGATCAGCCGCACCAGCGGCTTGGTGCGCGAGATGTCGGAAGGCGGGATGACGAGATAGAGCGAGACCGGATGCGCCGACCCGACAAGGTCGGCGATCCGCCAGTCGCAGGTCGTGGTGGCCAGCGCGACGGTCGGATCCCGGTAGAGGCCGAGGAACGACATCGCAGTCGACAGCACGCCCGAGCGCTCATTGGCCGACTTGTTGAGCAGCTCGCGCGCGGCGGAGGCGACCACCGGATGCGCGCGCGGCGCCTCCGGGGTTCCCAGATGGTTGGTCGCCATCATCCGCTTCAGCGTGTCGATGAACGAGCGCTGCGGATCGGACAGGAAGGTCGCCACACGGGCGAGCGTCTTCTCTTCCTCCGCGTAGAGAACATGGAGGATCGCGCCGACCAGCAGCGAGTGGCTGGTCTTTTCCCAGTGCGAGCGCCGCTCGAGCGCCCCTTCCGGATCGACGAGGATATCGGCGATATTCTGGACGTCGCGGACCTCGTGCTCGCCGCGCCGCACCTCGAGCAGGGGATTGTAGCGCGCCGAGCACGGATCCGTCGGGTTCAGCATCAGGCAGTGCGAGAAGAGCGAGCGCCAGCCGGCCGTCAGCTGCCAGTTCTCGCCCTTGATGTCGTGAATGACCGCCGAGCCGGTCCAGCTGAGCAAGGTCGGCACGACGAGACCGACGCCCTTGCCCGAACGCGTCGGCGCGAAGGCCATGACATGCTCCGGACCGTCATGGCGCAGATCGCGACCGCCGAGATGTCCCAGAAAAATCCCGGCATCGCGGAACAGCCCGGCGGCGCGGATCTCGCGCGCGGTCGCCCAGCGCGCCGAACCATAAGTTGTGACGTTGCGACTGTACCGCGAGCGCCATAGCGAGCCGGCAACGGCCGCACCGCAGCCAAGGAAGCCGCTCGTGGCGGCCAGCGTGCCGGCCTTGTCGAAGACGTGCGGCGCATAGGCGTCGAAGTGAAACCACCAGCCGAACAGCGCCCATGGCCGATAGAAGCGGTGACCCTCGACCATGAACCATGCCGGTCCGAGCTCGGGCTGGTAACCGAGCATCGCCGCGGCCCACTGCGTCGCCGCCCACACGCCCAGCACCACGATCGCGAACACGATCAGGATCTGGCCGAGGAGAAGCTTGGTCGGGGTCATTCGCGCCTCGCGATGCGGCGCGATCGCGCGCCGGCTACGAGGTCATTGATGATCCAGGGACCGAAAAACGCTTACGGCCTTTATCTACGCCCTTGCCCGCTCTCGCCCGACGCAACGCTGCCATACGACGTGCGGCGGCGCGGGAGGCAGCCCGGAGGCCTCTGCGGCCGAGATCTGAAGATCCGCTCATACAGGAGCAGATCGCGTTGCTGCTCAACGCGGACCTGCTCGCAGTCATTCATCCAAACTGCTGGGGTGCGCCGCCGGCGATGATGAAAGGCTGGATGGAACGCGTGTTCGCGCCGAATGCCGCATACGCTTTCGCGAAAGGCGCAGATGACGGCAAGGCACCGCTGGGTTTACTTAAAAACAAGCGAGCGCTTGTTTTCAATACGAGCAACACCACGCTCGAGCGCGAATCCCAGACGTTCGGCGATCCGCTGGAGCGAATATGGCGTGATTGCCTGTTCGAATATTGCGGCATCAGCACCGTTCGAAGAATAGTTTACGGCGTCGTTGCGACGAGTTTGGAAGACGAGAGACTCGCGTGGATACGCAATACCGCTGTGCAGGCCGAAGGCTTGGCTCAAGACGTATGACAACGCAGCGTTAGCGTCCGTGTTGACCGTCTCGTTGCTGGCTACTTCAGGCCCGGTTCGCTCGGCCGGCACCGGGTTGTGTAGGCATTCGCGGCTTGAGCGTCTGATGCCAGTGCGTCGCTCCTGGTAGTGGATGAGGTTGGCCGCCAGCAGCCACCAGCCGCCAAGTTAACGAGGGATCAGTCTCGGCAATACCGCACCCGGACCAGCGCGTGTCGGCAGGGTCAGTCTGCGCCGCGTGACCCTGCCGTCCCAGGCCCCGGCGCCTGGCGCGCGAGCATGTCCACGATGACATCCCGCAACGTGTGCTTGGCCTGCTCCGGACTGATTTCACAGCCCGCAGCGGCCTGCGACAGCGCCTCCGCCGCCCCGAGGAAGGCATGCAGGCCCGCCACGCCGACGTCGCAGCATGGCGACGCCGGCGCAAGCGCGGCGCGGCATTTCTCCAGGAACGGCGCAGCACGGTCGCGCCGGATCTTCTGAAGCTCCGGCGTGCCGGAAAGCGCCGCGACCAGGTCTCCGATCTCGCGGCCTTCGGTGAGGACGCATTCCACATAGGCGTCGGCGAGAACTGCCGCACGCGCTTCGGCTGTCGGCGCGCTCGCGGCGATCGCGCGATCGATCTTCTCGTTCTGGCGTTGATCGAAGCCCAGATAGAGCGCCGCCAGCAGCCCGTTCCTGTCGCCGAAATGGTCGTAGACGACCGGCTTGGTGACCCCGGCGCGCGCCGCCAGATTGCCCAGGGTCAGCGCTCCGGTCCCCTCGTTTCGAACGATCTCCCAGGCGACCGAGAGCAGCTGAACGGAGCGGTCCAATCGCGTGAGCCGCTGGCGCGGGGTGAGCGAAGCCGGAGTCCGGGAGCGGGTAGTGTCTCTTGTCAAAACTATATACCAATGGTAGGTTACTGTTTGTAACTCTAGGGCCGAAGGTTCGGCTCGGCAACCCGTGGAGGCCATCGTGCACGCGCTCATCGTCGTCGCTCATCCCAACCCGCAATCGCTCACCCATCATGTCGCGGCCACGGTGCGATCCGGCATCGAGGAAAGCGGGCATTCCGCCGAGATCGCCAGTCTGGCGGCAGAGGGCTTCGACCCGCGCTACGCCGTCGCCGATCAGGACGCTTATCTGCGCGGCGCAGCGATTCCTGCCGACGTCGCCGCCGAGCAGGCGAGGGTCGACGGCGCGGATGCGCTCGTGCTCGTTTATCCCGTCTATTGGTGGTCGCTTCCCGGCCTGCTCAAAGGGTGGATCGACCGGGTCTTCGTCAATGGCTGGGCCTATCAGGAGACCGACGCCGGCATCGAGAAGAGACTGACAAGGCTGAAGGTTCATCTCGTCGGGATCGGCGGCGCGGATCTCAGAACCTACGCCCGGCGCGGCTATCAATGGGCGATGCGCACCCAGATCGAGCACGGCATCTTCGATTATTGCGGCGCCCGGGTCGCGCGGTCGGAACTGCTTCTCCCGGCGGAGAGCGGAGACTGGTCGGAGCAGGTTGCCACGGCGCGCGCGATCGGGGCGGCCGTGTTCCGGGGAGCACACGTCGAAATTGCCGCGTGACGTTAACCGCGTGAACGGGCGCCGGCGCAAGGCGCAACTGCAGCGCGCACGCGACAGGTTGCCGGCGACTTAGATCGCAGCCGAGGGGGAGCGGCCCGCGGAAAGCACCGTGGCCACGAACGCGCGTAGTTCTGCGGCCAGAGGCAGTCGGGAGCGATCTTGCGCGCCCGACAGACGGGTTCCTCGCCGACGGGCCAAATCACCTCTCGCGAGCGTTGTCGCCTGCCCGGAGCGTGATCGGATCTGCTTCCGGATCCCCCGCCCGATGTGCGCTATCGAGCGCCAGCTGCCATCCGAACGGGACCGTGAACAAGCGACCACTTCCAGGCGCATCGGTATCCGCGTCGAACGTTCGGGCTTGGGGCGTTAGTCAACAGGGCGTTTATGAGCCTACGGCCTAGATTGTGAGACTCGCGCGATGGCGGTCGATTGCCGCGGCGAGGTCGGCTGATATCGGCAGGTTTGCCTTCTCGGCAGCCCACAGGGTGTCGAAGCGTTCGATGGTCTCGCGCGCTGCGTCGATCGCCGGCGCCTGGGGGATGCGCGCGCGGTCGGCGATCTCGCTCAATTCTGCCAAAGTGAAGCTCGCCCAAGCCTTCGACCGCCGAAATTTGAGCGCAGCCTCGTCGCCAGGAATATAGGGAATGGTCGAGAGCAGATCGTAGGCCGGCGACAGTTCGGGCGTCCTGCGGTCGCGATAGATCAACG
>JASLBO010000325.1 GCA_030146605.1 Sphingomonas sp.
TTGTAGTGTAGGTGCGGAAACAGCGAAGAACCGGAGTCACCGACGTCGGCCGATTGGTCCCCTGTGAAAACGCGCCGGCCAACGCAAACGCGGATGCTGCAGGGCTTCAGAAGCGCCAGGCGCCTAGACCAAGATGTTCACTCATCATCTTTTCACCGATCACGCGTCACGCTCGGCGTCCGTCTCACCGTCGTCATGCCAGACCCACCATTCGTAGGATGGGGTTTGGGGATAGCTCTCGGGGGAATCCTCCCACTTCTCCTGGCGGCCAAGCGCGGTGATATCGAGATAGTTCCAGGTGTTTCCCATCTGCTCGTCGCCGCGGCCGCTGACGAAATAGGTGCGGATAATGCGGTTGTCGTCGCGAATGAATGCGTTGGTTCCGTGCCATTCGTCCACGCCGAAATCGCCGTCGAAATCATCAGTCAGCGTGTACCAGGGGATGTGCTGCCAGCCCATTCGCGCCTTCAGCTGGGTAAGATCGACCTGCGATCCGCGAGAGACGAACGCGAGACTTGTGTCGCGGGCGTTGAGATGGGCCGGGTGCGCGACCTGATCGGCAACCATCGAGCAGCCAATGCAGCCATTCTTCGGCCAGCGCCCGACGCCGCGCTCCATGAAGGCGCGGTAGACGATCAACTGACGACGGCCGTCGAACAGATCGAGCAGGTTCATCGCACCCTGCGGCCCGATAAACGCATAGTCTTTCTCGACCGCCAGCCACGGCATCCGCCGTCGCTCGGCTGCTAGCGCGTCGCGGGCGCGGCTATGAGCTTTCTCCTTCACATGCATGCGCGCGTGGGCAGCCTCCCATTCCTCGGAAGACACGATCGGGGGGTGGTTCTTCAATTCCATGCCATGTATCCCTTTCTCCGAGGCTCTCGCGGGGCAGATGGTCTTACGGATTTCGTTCGTCTGTAATGGCGCCGATCTGCGGGACGACCTGTGACCAGCCGCCGCTCATATTGCGGTAGGCGCTGTCATTCGTCGGGAGGACGAACCCGGAGTGGACAAGGCGCAGTCGTGTTCCGCCATCGGCCTTTTCCAGCGTGAAGGCGACGACGGTGTCGAGCCGCGAGCCGTAGCCGACATTGTCGTCATGCCCGCCTCGCCAGGAATAGACGAAACGCTCGTTCGGAATCAGTTCGAGCACCTCACACTGGATCGTGCCGTCCCACTCGCCGGCCGGCGTCGTCCGGTAGGTGAAGCGGTTGCCCACCACCGGCGCGAAGCCGGCGGGCGTCATACCGAGCCAGCGGGCCATCAGATCGCCAGAAGTCAGCGTCTTCCAGATTGTCTCGGGTGCATGGCTAAAGACCTCGTCGATAACGATTTCGCGGACATCCGCTGGCGTCGCGCCGTCCGTCATGGGTCGATCTCCTTCAACAGCGTGCGCAGGTTGGCGAGCCGGTCGCGCCAAAATGAATCATAGTGGCCCAGCCAGTCGAACAGCGGGCTGAGACCTTCGGGTCGAGCGCGGTAGAAGACTTTTCGACCCTGCGGGCGTTCGACGACGAGCCCCGCATGCTTCAGCGCCTTCAGATGCTGGGAGACCGCGCCCTGCGTCACTCCACTGGTGCGCGTCAGTGCGGCCACGTTGACCTCCTCGGCGCGTACGATCTGCTCGAATACCCCCCGTCGGGTGGGATCGGCCAGGGCGCGCAACACTGTATCGACGGCTATGGCCTGAATCATGACTATTCAATTAGTATTTGCTAATTGATTAGTAAAGGCTCATCCGTGTTCGTCTCGCGGCAGATCCCGATTGAGAGATTTTGCGGGGATTTCCGGACCCCCGCTTCCGGACGGAAAATTAGGATAGCTACGGCCCGAAGAGATCGAGAGGCGGGACAGTAGTTAGAAGCGGCTCGCCCCAAGCGCGGCTGGCACCGCATGCGACCCGGCTCGCGCACAACCGGGCGGACTGATGCAACGGCTCGATGGTATCGGAACGAGGCGTCGCTCGAATATGCACAACCTGACGCGGGTGGTTACTCTCACCATCTCTGATGTTTAAGAATGCAGGATTATCAGGAGGAGGCCGCCATGTTCACAAGGCTTGCACCGTGACGATCGCACTGATGCTGTCTGGACCGGCCGTAGCCGCGCAGGATCTTCCCACCCACCAGCTGGAGCGACACGCCGAAGTGGTTCGGCACGACACGCAACTGAAGTCGTCGCTGCGCCACAGCAAGGCCCGGCAGAACGGCCGGCGCGTGATCCGCGCCACACCGCAGCAAGCTGCAGCTTGCGCGAATCGCGCCCGGTTCACGCGGGAACATGGTGCTTCGCACCCCAAGGTGCGCAAGCTCCACGCGCTCTCCGCACGTTCCGGCTTCTGTCGCCGCACCATTCTTATTGCGTAGTGTTCGCGCCGTAAGATCGACACGAGCCATTGTCCAAAGTTGGTGAGCGGCGAGGATGGCTGCGACGTCCACTTCTGGGTTGCTTGCCGACTGGATGAGTCTACGGCCGAGATCAGCGCGTCGATATCATAGGGCGACTTCCCAACGTACGCTTCCTGAGCGCAGGGTCCCGGAGACGGGCGCGATGGCGCAATATCGTCCCTGCGGCCCAATGCTGCGCGCGGCGCGCAAAGTGATCAGCGTCAGGTTAGCCTCAGATCAGGTGCAAGCGCGGCGCCGAGCATCTCGTGCAGCGAGGGCAATTTCGCGCAGCCGCTGAAGCCGCGCTGGGTTACCGTAGCATGAGCCGTTCGGGGTGCAGTTCGAGCGAATCCAGTCCATGACGTCCTGCTCTGCGTCGAGCGCGCGATCGGTGGCACGCTTGCACGGGTCGTATGCTGTGGCTGGGGTGGCGAGCACCAAGCTCCCTGCGAGCACGGCGATCCCGCCTAGTAGAGACCGGGACATTCCACTCTCCTCGATATTTTTTTGCAGAGGCTACAACGCTAATCTGTGGATCGCGTTGCTCGCTTGGTCGAGTGTTGCGACCGGACTGGCTAGAAATGTCATTAGATCAGGGCGTGGTGTCGTACGGCTACGAGCACGCCGAAGGTCCAGAAGGCGGAGACGATGACGTGCTCCCCAAAACTCCTCCAGTCATAACTGGAGTCCGGGGTTATCATGAGGGTCCCCCGGATTCTCATCCAGCCTGAGGGCGAGTATCCGGCGTTCAATCGGCCGTTTTGGCGGCCGCGGCAGCAGCGTATTCTACTGGCGTCAGCCAGCCAAGCGATGTGTGAGGGCGGCTCTCGTTATAGTCCCGCCGCCAGGCCTCGATCTTCGCCCTGGCGTCCGGCAGCGACAGGAACCAGTGCGCGTTCAGGCACTCGTCGCGCAAGCGACCATTAAACGATTCTACGAAAGCATTGTCCGTCGGTTTGCCCGGCCGGCTGAAATCCAGCGTGACGCCGTTCTCGTAAGCCCAGCGGTCGAGCACCTTCGAGATGAACTCCGGCCCGTTGTCCACGCGAATGGTCCTGGGAGCGCCGCGGATCGACGAGATCCGCGTCATCGTCGCGACCACCTGCTCGCCCTTGATGCCTTGGTCGACGTCAATCGCCAGCGCCTCGCGGGTGAAAGCATCGACCACAGTCAGCGCTCGTAAGCGCCGGCCGTCGAACAGCGCGTCCGAAACGAAGCCCATCGACCACATCTCGTTTGCAGCCGATGCA
>JASLBO010000326.1 GCA_030146605.1 Sphingomonas sp.
GTCGGTAGCGGCCTTAAGCCTGGCGACGGCGTCTTCGATCGAGGATTGCGCAGCCTGTTGCAGCCCGGTGATCCCGGCGACCGAGACGTAATAGACGAAGCCCGACGCGCCGGCGAGGACTGCGGGCAGTCGCACAGCGTCGGTGGTCGGGGTGGCGAGGCGGATCGGGGCGATGCCGTGTTCGCGGAGCATCGGGCCGAGCGCATCGTCTTCCTCGGGCGGTATGTCGACGCAGATCACGCCATCGACGCCCGCGTCTTTGGCGGCGAGCGCGAACCATTCGGCGCCGCGCCGGACCATCGGATTGGCATAGCCCATCAGTACCAGCGGCACGTCCGGATGGCGCGCACGGAAACCGCGAGCGATGGCGAACACATCGGCGGTGCGCGTGCCCGCGCTGAGGCTGCGGATATTGGCAGCCTGGATCGGCGGGCCGTCGGCCATCGGATCGGTGAACGGCATGCCGAGCTCGATCACGTCGGCACCGCCTTCGACAAGCGCATCAAGGATCGCGCCAGTGGCGGCGGGGGTGGGATCGCCGGCGGTAACGAAGGTGATCAAGGCGGGGTGGCCTTTGGCGAAGGCGGAGGCGAGGCGAGTCATGTCGTCACCGTCATCCCGGCGAAAGCCGGGATCTCAAGCCAAGGCGCGCGCGCTTGCCGCACGAGACCCCGGCTTTCGACGGGGTGACGGTATTCGCTCATATCTCCACCCCCAGCGCCGCTGCGACGGTGAAGATGTCCTTGTCCCCGCGCCCGCACAAGTTCGCGAGGATGATCTGATCCTGCCGCATTTCCCGTGCCTTCTTCGCCACTGCTGCGATCGCGTGCGAAGGTTCCAGCGCGGGAATGATCCCCTCGGTGCGGCACAGCAACTGGAACGCATCGAGCGCCTCCACGTCGGTGGCGGAGGTATATTCGACGCGGCCGATGTCGCGCAGCCAGGCGTGCTCAGGGCCGATACCCGGATAATCCAGCCCCGCCGAGATCGAATGGCCTTCGGTGATCTGGCCGTCTTCGTCCTGAAGCAGATAGGTTTTGTTGCCGTGGAGGATGCCGGGGGCGCCGCCCGCCAAGCTCGCGGCGTGTTCCTTGTCGAGCCCATGGCCCGCCGCCTCGACGCCGAGCATCGCCACCTCTGCATCGTCCAGGAACGGATGGAACAGCCCGATCGCGTTCGATCCGCCACCGATCGCGGCGACAAGTACGTCGGGCGGGCGGCCTGTGCGCGCCAGCATCTGTGCGCGTGCCTCGATCCCGATCACGCTCTGGAAATCGCGGACCATCTCGGGATAGGGATGCGGGCCCGCGGCGGTGCCGATGATGTAGAAGGTGTCGTGGACGTTCGCGACCCAATCGCGCAGCCCCTCGTTCATCGCATCCTTGAGCGTCGCCGCGCCGGCAGTGACCGGACGAACCTCGGCGCCGAGCAGCTTCATGCGGAAGACGTTGGGCTGCTGCCGCGCCACATCGGTGGCGCCCATATAGATCACGCAGGGCAGACCGAAGCGCGCGCAGACGGTGGCGGTGGCGACGCCGTGCTGTCCGGCGCCGGTCTCGGCGATGATCCGCGTCTTGCCCATGCGGATCGCGAGCAGGATCTGGCCGATGCAATTGTTGATCTTGTGCGCGCCGGTATGGTTGAGTTCGTCGCGCTTGAACCACACCTGCGCGCCCATCCCCGGCGCGGCGCCGGTGCGCAGCGCCTCGGTCAGCCGCTCGGCATAATAAAGCGGGCTGGGGCGGCCGACATAATGTTCGAGCAGATCGTCGAACTCGGCCTTGAACGCGGGATCGACCTTGGCCGCGCGATATTCGCGTTCGAGATCGAGGACCAGGGGCATCAGCGTCTCGGCGACGAAGCGGCCGCCGAACTGGCCGAAATGCCCGCGATCATCGGGCTGGGCGCGATAGGAATTTGGTACGGTCATAGAGCGGTGATTGCCTTAAGGAATGCGGCGATCTTGTCCACATTCTTGATGCCGGGGGCCGATTCTACTCCGGAAGAGACATCGACCGAGGTCGCGCCGGTGACGCGGATCGCCTCGGCGACATTGTCGGGGGTGAGACCACCGGAGAGCGACCAGGGCAGCGGATGCGAATGTCCCTGCAGCAACGTCCAGTCGAAGCGCAGCCCCATGCCGCCGGGAAGCGCCGCAGTGTCCGGCGTCCTGGCGTCGTAGAGGATATGGTCTGCCGCCTGCGCGAAATGCGAAGCGGCAGCGAGATCGGCGCGGGTCTTCACCGCGATCGCGGCCCACACCTTGCGGCGCGAGCGCGCGCGGATCGCTGCTGCGCGATCGGGGGCGGTCTTGTGAAGCTGGATAGCGTCGAGTCGTCCCGCCGCGATCGCGGCATCGATCAACGCGTCGTCGGGATCGACGAACACACCGACCCGCTGCACCTGCGCCGGAACACGGTGGGCAAGCCCCGCCGCCAGATCGAGGCTAAGGTTTCGCGGCGACGGCGCGAAGAACACGAAGCCGATCTGCGCCGCACCGCGGCTGACGGCGGCGTCGAGCGTCTCGGGCGTCGAAAGGCCGCAGATTTTGGCAATGACGGGCATCACCGACGCCATAAGCCTCAGGCGAGCGACTTGACCAGTACCGTCATGAACAGCGGCGGATCGACCGGGAAGATGAAGTCGCGCCGCTCACCGGTCTGGAGATAGCCGCGACGTTCGTACCAGCCGATCAGTCGGTGACGCACGTCGATGACGGTCATCTCGATACGGCCGGCGCCGAGCGTGCCCCGCGCGCACGCTTCGGCCGCGGCGAGCAATTGCTTGCCCACGCCGCCCGTCTGCAGCGTCGGATCGACACAGAGCAGCCCGAGATAGGCGAGGCCGTCGCCTTTGTCGGTGAGATTGACGCAACCGATCACAGCGCCCTCCCGCTCGGCGATCAACAGACGCTGCGCCGGATCGGAGGCCATCGCCTCGAGCGTTTCGAGGTCGGTACGCTGCCCCCCGAGCAGGTCGGCCTCGTGGGTCCAGCCCTGACGCGCGGTTTCGCCGCGATAGGCGCGTTCGATCACGGGGTGGAGGGCGGGCAGATCCTGGCGCGTGGCGACGCGGATGGTCACGATCTCGGGCATGGCGCTCTCTCGGGCGCGACGGCGTTTTTGGCAAGTGGCGACCGTTACGGGTTGCTGCCGACCTGGCTGTTGGCGGGCAAGAAGGCGTCGCTCAGCCCATAATTGCCCTTGCAATAATGCTTGCAGCCGGCCGAGGCACTGGTGTCGATGCGGGTGACGTGGCCCGTCTTGTCACGGGTCAGGCGGAAGTCGATCCTGCAGGCGCCTGCGCTCCAGCGCGCGCTGAAAGGTGAGGCGAGGGTGGCAATCGCGCCGGCCTCGCTGTCCTTCGAGGGCAATTTGCAGAGCATTTCGCCCTCGCGATCGCGGACCAGCGTGAAGTCGAACTGGGTCGCACCGACATGCGTGATCGCCAGCGTGGCGACATCGGCGGTCTTGTAGCTCGCTTCCCACGTTTCTTCATCGACGCTGCGCAGCGTATCGCGCTGTCGGGTATAAGCGGCCTCGACCGCGGCAGGATCGCAGGTCTTTGCGCAGCGGGTGCGCAGGATCTGCTGCCAGGCGCGCTGTTGGCCGCGGAAACTCGCTTTATCGAAAAGCGACGCGAGCCTCGCCCGGTAGAGCGTGGCGACCTCACCATCGAGGCTGGCGAGCTTCGGGTCGGCGCAGATTGTCTTTTCGAGCGGATGGCTGGCTTTGGTGCAGTCGAAGCTGGAAGACTGGCGAGGTGTCGCGGCGTGGAGGCCGAATATGGCGATCAGACAGGCGAAGAGTCCCAAACCTGCAATCCGCACCATCTTCGCCTCCTGCTACAAGGTTGCCTCTATCGCGCGTGCGGCAAGGTCGGGGTCCTCCGCCTGGGTGATCGGCCGGCCAACGACGAGGATCGAGGCGCCCGCGTCGAGCGCGGCGCGGGGCGTGACGACGCGCTTTTGATCGCCGATCACGCCGTTGGCCGGACGCACGCCGGGGACGACGAAGAAGCCGTGCGGCCATGCTTTTTTCGCCGCGGCGACTTCCTCGCCCGAGCAGACGATCCCGTCGACCCCCGCCGACCTGGCCAGCTCGGCGAGCCGGACCACCTGCTCGTGCGGATCGGGGCCGAGACCGATCGAGACCAGATCGCGATCGTCGAGGCTGGTGAGCATCGTCACTGCGACCACCCTGGTGCCGCTCGGCGCCGCCGCCTTGGCATCCTCTAGCATCGCGCGGCCACCGGCGGCATGGACGGTGAGGATCGCCGGTTCGAGCGGACGCAGCGCCTGGATCGCCTTGGCGACGGTGTTGGGAATATCGTGGAACTTGAGGTCGAGGAAGATCGGCAGCCCGATCTCGGCCATTTCGCGGACGCCCTGCCGGCCATTGGCCATGAAGAATTCGAGCCCGAGCTTGATCCCCCCGACATGGTTGCGGACGCGCTGGGCGATGCTCCGCGCCCGTTCGATGTCGGGCGTGTCGAGCGCGACGTAGAGCGGGGCGCTCATGGCTGCGGGTCCGCGATCAGCGGCGGGGCGGGGGAGATGGCGATGCTCGCAGCGACCGGCTCGGGAGCCACCGCACGCAAATCGGCCAGCGCGCGCTCGAGCCCGGCGAGCCGCTGGCGCGAGCGCCAGCGCAGCGTCTGATAAGCGACCAAAGCCGGCAAAAAGCCGAGCAGGAAGGTGATGATCAGCAGCAGCGGCAGGCTGAAATCGGCGACGAGTCCACCCCACAGACGGATATCGACGCGCTCGTCGCCATTATAGATCACAAAGGCCGCGACGAGGCCGCCCAGCAACAGCCAGAACAGCACCTTCAGAAACCGCATGCCTTTCCTTTCCTTGTAAGACGAAGGGACTCTAGGCTGAGCAGGAGGCGTTGCCAACTCTCCCTCTCCCCTTGCGGGAGAGGGAAGGGGGCCGCTCGCGTAGCGAGTGGGAAGGGTGAGGGGGA
>JASLBO010000337.1 GCA_030146605.1 Sphingomonas sp.
GGCACGTGCGCCGTCGACGCGCAGCTGGCCGGTGCGCGCCCAGCGCGAGACGAGGTTGAAGCTCGATTCGTCGGGCAGATGCCGCTTGAACCAGCGATCGAGGCGGATGCCGTCGTCATCCGCGCCGACGATGAACTGGCGAACGTCGTTGCTCATGCCACTGCCCTTGCCACGCCGAGGCCCAGTGCGAGCGCTGCCACCGCACCGACCACCGAGGCGAGGATATAGCCCAGCGCCACGCCCCAGTCGCCACGCTGAAGCATGAGCACCACGTCGAGCGAGAAGGCCGAGAAAGTGGTGAACCCGCCGAGCACGCCGACGCCGAGCAGCAGCCGCCATTGCTCGCCGGCTTCGCCGAAGCGGACGAGGCCGCCGGCGAGCAGGCCCATCAGGAGGCCGCCGATGAGGTTCACCGTGAGCGTACCCCAGGGAAAATCGGGGCCGGGCAGGCCGAGCGTCGCCCGACCGACGAGATGTCGGGCGCCGGCGCCGAACGCGCCGCCGAGCATGACTAGAAGAAGTGAAGGCATTACGCGCCGGTAGCGCGCTTTGGTCTTCAGGGGAACCGCGCTGTTCGTGCGCGCCCCGTCAGAGACCGTTATTGGCGACCAGATCCACGTCGGTGCCGCCGCCCTTGCGCGCGGTGAGGAACAGCACATAGGCGCCGTCGTCGCGCGTTCGCGTGCCGCCGAGGATGTGCTGCGCGCCCTCGACCTGATGCTCGGAGCTGTATCCGGCGCGGGTCGCTCGGGTGTAATACCAGTCGAGCAGCGCCTCCATCGGCTGGGCGGCCGAGAAGCTGACGACGCGCAACGCGCAATTGCCGCCCTGCGCGCCCGCCGCCTCGATCACCCGCGCCTGCGGATAGAGCGGCAGATCGGCGGGAAGCCGCTGCGCCCAGCTGGCCGAATATCGGAGCGCGCCGGCGCAGCCCTTGATCCGCGCGTTGGGCTGACGCGCGGCGATGCCGCCGAGCGTGACCGATTCGCGTGCCGCCTTGCACTGCGGGCAATCCTTGCCGGTCACCGGCGCGGGGGCCTTGAGCAGCCCATTGGTGTCGATCTTCGTGCCGTTGGTGGCGACCGCATCGTCGGGAACGCCACCCGAATAGGGCTGGCTCGGGGGCCGGATCGCATCGCCGTTCGCCTGGCCGGCGAGCTGCGGGTCGACCATGATCGGGTCCTGCAACGCGGCGGTGACCGCAGGATCGGCGGCATTGCCGAGCTCGGCATCGCTCATGATGTTGTTGGTGCTGTCCGCGCCGCCGCAACCGGCGAGCGCCAGCGGCAGAAACACGAACAGAATGAAACCGATGGTGCGGACCATGCGCAAGACGCTCCTTGGGGCATGACCGTCTTGCCGCATCAGGGTTAAGGAAGCGTTTGGAACACGTGGCGCGCTATAGCTTGCCAATACACCGGCGGCGCCCCATGTTGCCGCCATGCTGAACCTGGTCTCCATCCTGATCGGTCTGCTCGCGGGGCTTTTCGCGCTGGTCGGCGTGATCCCGTTCCCGCTGGTGCCGATGCTCAACTGGATCGCGTTTCCGCTTGCGCTGGTCGGCGCAGTGATCGGCATGCTGTCGAGCGGCAATACCGGGCGCAACCTCAATCTGCTGGTCCTGCTGATCAGCGGCCTGCGGCTCTTCCTGACCGGCGGCCTGATCTAGCTCCCGAACGAAAAGGCCCGACGCCGAAGCGCCGGGCCCCTCTCGCCTGCGTGGCAGAGTCCGCTTAGCGGCAGCGCACGTTGTTGCGATCGACCGACGAACCCAGCGCCGCGCCCGCAGCCGCGCCGAGCAGCGTGCCGAGCGTGGCGTTGCGGCCGTTCGAAAGCGCGTTGCCGAACAGTCCGCCGGCGACGCCGCCGACGATCAGGCCGGTAGTGCCGTCCGAGCGGCGGCAATAATAGCGACCGTCATTGCCGCGATAGACGCGGTCGTTCCGGCTCAGGCGGCGCTCCTGATAATAGCTGCCGTCGCGATAATATTGGTCCGCATAATAAGCGTTCTGACCGCGCGGAAGCCGGTTGTAATCATAGTTGCGATACTGGCGCCAGTCGCGGCTGTCGCGGCGGAACTCGCGGTTCGCCTGCTGCATTTCGCGGCGGCATTCGCGCATCTCGCGATTATATTCGCGGCGGCTTTCGGCGCGGCGCAACTCGCGGTTGCAGTCGCGCCGGGCGTCGCGCACGTTTTCGCGATATTCCTGGCGCGGGGTCTGCGCCATCGCCGGCAGTGCCGGAAGCGCGACCGCGGCGATCGCGGCGGCAAAGAGAATACGCATGGATCTGCTCCTGTTCTGTTCGGATGCAAACCCAACGTGCCGTGCGCGCGGCGGGTTGCGTGAACGCCAAACTACGTTGCGTTCACGCAACCGACAGCTCAGATCCGCGCCGTCCCCGGATAAGCGAAGAGCAAGTCGCTCCCCGCCTCGGCATGAAGCTCGCACTCCCCCGTGAGCGTCACGCATTCGCCGGCATGGAAGGCCACGCCGTCGACCACGCCTTCGCCGGCGAGCGGCACCAGCCACCCGGTCACGCCGTCGGGCAGCGCGAAGGTGCGCCGTCCGCCCTCCCAGCGTTCGAGCACGAATTTGGGACCCTCGACGAGAATGTTGCGGTCCTCCGAGACCTTGCCGGGCATCGGATGCGGCACATAGGGCACCAGATCCGACACCGCGATACCGTCCTCGAGATGCAGTTCGCGCGGGCGGCCGTAGTCGTAGAGCCGATAAGTGGTCTCGCTGTTCTGCTGCACTTCGACCAGCGTGATCCCCGCGCCGATCGCATGAACCGTGCCCGACGCCGAATAGAAGAAGTCGCCGGCCTTTACCGGCTTCCAGTCGAGCAGATCCACGATCGAGCCGTCGAGCGCCGCGGCGCGCAGCGTCTCGCGGTCGACCGGCGCCTTCGTGCCCAGCGCGATCGTCGAATCGGGCTCGGCTCCGAGGATCACCCAGCATTCGTCCTTGCCGCGCGGCAACCCCTTGGCCTGCGCCTGGGCATCGTCGGGATGCACCTGCACCGACAGCTTCTCGCTGGTGAACAGATATTTGATCAGCAGGTCGGGCGTGGAATTGCCCGGCGTTTGAAACCAAACTTCGCCCACCGGATCCTGATCGGGTGCCGGATTGGCGAAGCCGTGCCACAAGGTGTGGCGGCCCCAAGGTTTCTCAACGCGATGGGTGGCGAGAAGCGTCGCAGTCACTCGTTACTCTCCGGTTCGCTTGCGCAATGAATTGTGCAACGCACCAATGCCCGCAAGCGATCCTGCGCGCCAGTGCAATTGCCGTTGTGACGGGCCCCGCCACAAAGACGCCGCGAAAAGGATTGTTTGACGCCACCACGCTCGGCTAAGACCCCCGTATATGCGTATCCCCAATGCTCGCGCGCTTGCGCCCATCCTTGTTCCGGTGCTCGCCTTGGCGCTAGCCGGTTGCGCCAAGAGCGGCCCGCGTGCCGACCTTCCCTATGTCGCGCGCGACGTCGGCACGCTGTACAGTGCCGGCAAGCAGCGGCTCGACCAGCGCCAGTACAAGCTCGCCGCGGCTCTGTTCGACGAAGTCGAGCGCCAGCATCCTTATTCGGTCTGGGCGCGCCGCGCACAGCTGATGGGCGCGTTCAGCTATTATCTGAACCAGGATTATTCGCAGGCGATCGCCTCGGCGCAGCGCTTCCTCGCGGTCCATCCGGGCAACCGCGACGCGCCTTATGCCTATTATCTCATCGCGCTCAGCTATTACGAGCAGGTCGCCGACGTGACCCGCGACCAGAAGATCACCCAGCAGGCGCTCGATTCGCTCGGCGAACTGACCCGCCGTTATCCCAACACGCGCTATGCCGCCGATGCGCGGCTCAAGATCGATCTCGTCCGCGATCACCTGGCCGGCAAGGAAATGGAGATCGGCCGCTTCTACGAAGGCCGCGGCCAGTGGATTGCTGCGACGATGCGCTTCCGCAACGTCGTCGAGAATTATCAGATGACCACGCACGTGCCCGAGGCGCTGCTGCGGTTGACTGAAAGCTATCTGTCGCTCGGCATGCCGACCGAGGCGCAGAAGGCGGCGGCGGTACTCGGCGCCAATTATCCGGGCACCGACTGGTACAAGCGCGCCTATGACCTGATGCAGGACAATCAGGACAAGCTGGCCAAGGCGCAGGCGCCCGCCGCGAGCTGATGCTCGCAAGCGCTTCCGTTCTCTCTCCGTTCCTGCAATAGGGAGCGCGCATGCTGACGGCGCTTTCCATCCGCGACGTGGTGCTGATCGAGGCGCTCGACCTCGAATTCGGCGAAGGGCTGGGCGTGCTGACCGGCGAGACCGGCGCGGGCAAGTCGATCCTGCTCGATGCGCTCGGCCTCGCGCTGGGCGCGCGCGGCGAGAGCGGGCTGGTGCGTCAGGGCGCTGGCCAGGCCGTGGTCACCGCGAGCTTCGAAACGCCGGCGCAGGACGGCGCGATCGCCAATCTGATGGCGCAGAACGGCCTCGATCTCGAACCCGGCGAGCCTCTGCTCGTTCGCCGCATCGTCAAATCGGACGGCGGCAGCCGCGCCTTCGTCAACGATCAGCCGGCATCGGCGGGGCTGCTTCGCGAGCTCGCGCCGCATCTCGTCGAGATTCACGGCCAGCATGACGATCGCGGGCTGCTCAATCCGCGCGGACACCGCAATTTGCTCGACACATACGGCCGGCTCGATGCCGGGCCGGTCGCAGTAGCGCATCGCATCTGGCGCGAGGCCGAGGATGCGCTTGCGGTGGCACGCGCCGAACAGGAGGTCGCCGAGCGCGACCGCGAATGGCTCGCCCATGCCGTCACCGAACTGCGTACGCTCGCGCCTGAAGCGGGCGAGGAGGAGCGTCTGGCCGCACGCCGCGCGACGATGCAGCGCGGCGAAAAGGTCGCCGGCGAACTCCAGTCGGTGGCGCAATTGCTCGAAGGGTCGGAGGGCGGGCTGAGCCAGCTCCGCCAGGCGGCACGCATTCTCGAACGGATCGCCGACAGCCATGACGCGCTGGGCGAGGCGCTTGCCGCGATCGACCGCGCGATCACCGAAGGGGCCGACGCGCAGGAGCGGATCGATGCGGCGGCGGAGGCGCTCGCTTTCGATCCGGCGTCGCTGGAGACCGACGAGACCCGCTTGTTCGAGCTGCGCGCGCTCGCGCGCAAGCACCGCGTCCAGGCCGACGAACTGCCGCAACTGCTCGAGGAACTGGCCGCGCGGCTCGATCGTGTCGAGAGCGGGGGCGCCGGAATCGCGCGGCTCGAACTCGCTGTCGAGGAAGGCCATCGCATCTATCGAACCGCGGCACGGGCGCTGTCGGAAGCACGGACCTTGGCGGCCGCGCGGCTCGATGGCGCGGTGGAGACCGAGCTCAAGCCGCTCAAGCTCGACGCCGCACGCTTCCGCACCGTGGTCGAGCCGCTCGACGAAGGCGCGTGGTCGCCTGCCGGGATGGACCGGGTCGAGTTCGCGGTTTCGACCAATCCGGGCGCGCCGTTCGCGCCGCTGGTCAAGATCGCCAGCGGCGGCGAACTGTCGCGTTTCATCCTCGCGCTCAAGGTCGCGCTGGCGGAAGAGGGTGGGGCCGGAACGCTGATCTTCGACGAGATCGATCGCGGCGTCGGCGGCGCGGTGGCGAGCGCGATCGGCGACCGGCTCGCGCGGCTCGCCTCGACCGCGCAGGTCCTTGTCGTCACCCATAGCCCGCAGGTCGCGGCGCGAGGTGCCCAGCATCTGCTCATCGCCAAGCGGCATGACGGCGTGGTCACCCGCACCGGGGTCACCCCGCTCGACGCCGGCCAGCGTCGCGAGGAAATTGCGCGGATGCTCTCGGGCGCCGAGATCACCGACGAAGCGCGGGCGCAGGCAGAGCGGCTGCTCGCGGCCTGAGCCAATGGCCCGCTATCGATAGCAGAGCACCCTCACCTGGCGCCGCCAGGGTCTCCATTTCGACTGTTTCGCGCAAGGGAACTGACTCGCTTTGACCCAGGTGCTGAACACGCGTTCAGCCTCATCGCGCCGCTGCGACAAATCGCGACACAAAGGCATGCGCCACGGGACACTTTCGCGACGGCCGCGTTTCATAACGTCCTTCGACCGCAGCTGTGGTCCCGTTTTCAAAGGAGAGTAACATGAAGAAGTTCTCGCTCATGCTCGCCGGCCTCGGCATCGCCGCCGCGGCTGTTCCCGCCACTGCGATCGCCGCTCCCGCGCCGCACGCCGCCAGCGTCCAAGCCGGCTGGCAGAACATCAATGCGCGCCAGGCGCGGATCGACACCCGCATCAACCAGGGCATTCGCTCGGGCGCGCTGTCGCGGGCCGAAGCGACACGCCTGCGTGGCGAGTTCCGCGCGCTCAGCCGGCTCGAGGCGCGCTATCGCGCCACCCGTCCCGGCCTGACGCTCGCCGAGCGCCGCGATCTCGACCGCCGCTTCGACGCGCTCTCGGCGCGGGTCCGGATCGAGAAGAACGACCGCAACGGCCGCCGCGGCCGCTAAGCCGGCCATCGGCTGATCATGACGGGCTCCGCCAGCGATGGCGGGGCCCGTCCCCGCATCGGCTCGCTGCACCTAAGCCTTTATGTCCCATAGAAAAAATAGGGCAGCAATTCAGACACATCGACCCTATATTCGGGCATGGCCAGCCTAGCCCAGACCCATGCCGATTCGGCGACGTTGCTTGTCGTCGACGATGATTACGACATTCGCCATCTCCTCGCCAACAGCCTCGGTGCCCACGGTTTCCATGTCGAGACGGCCGCCGACACGCGCGGAATGGACGAAATACTCGCGCGAACGCATGTCGATTGCGTCATCCTCGACGTGATGATGCCGGGCGAGGACGGCCTCGCTGCCTGCCGCCGGGTCGCGCGCCGCGATGGACCCGAAGTCATCCTGCTGAGCGCGCTCGGCGAGGAGCAGGACCGTATCCTCGGGCTCGAGGTCGGCGCGAGCCACTATTTGCCCAAGCCGTGCAGCCCGCGCGAGATCCTCGCGACGGTGCGCGCGGCGTTGCGCAAGCGCGGAATAGGTCCGGCGCCGGTGAGCGAGGCCTATGGCTTCGACGGGTGGCGGATCGACCTGGGCAGCCACGAACTGTTCGACCCGAACGGCGTGCTGGTCGGCCTCACCGACGGCGAGTTCGCAGTGCTGCGCGTGTTCATAGAGCGACCGCGCCGCGTGCTTTCGCGCGAGGCATTGCTGCAGGCGGCGCGCGGACCCGATTCGGATGCCTATGATCGCGCGATCGACGTGCAGGTCAGCCGCCTGCGCCGCAAGCTGCGCGCCGGTGGCGACGAGATCATCCGCACCGTCCGCAACGAAGGCTATCTGTTCGTACCGCGAGTGGCGCGCGCATGATCCCAGCCGGGAGCGCGGCCCGCTCGCCGCTGTTCCTGCGCATCTTCCTGCTGATGCTGGTCTGCGTCGCCGTGGTCCAGCTGATGAACCTGACGCTGCTGATCGCGGTCCAGACGCCCTCGGCCAAGCTCTACACCGTCGGGCAGGTGGTGCAGGCGATGCGGGGGGGCGATCACCGCGGCGAACTGGATGTCGAGCGAGTCGCCGCCGTGACGCCTGCGCCGTGGAATCCCCGTGGCGAGCGGATCGAGGCGGCGCTCGCCACGGCGCTCGGCGTTCCCGCGGCATCGGTGCAGATCAGTTTCCCGACGCCTTTCCTGCAGCGTGAGCGCGTGTTCGAGCGCGCAGCGGTGCCGCCACCGGCGCCGATCAGCCGCGCCGCAGCACGCGACGTGATCGTGATCGGCGATTTCGAAGCGGCATGGCGCCAGCCCGACGGGCAATGGATCCGGGTCGAGCCGGCCGAGGCATTCGAGGCATGGCGCTGGTTCGTGCTGGCCTGGCTGTTCGTTTCCGCCATTGCAGTGGCGCCGTTCGCCTGGGCGCTGGCGCATCGCTTCGCCAAGCCGATCCGCGCCTTCGCCGCGGCGGCCGAGCGGCTGGGACGCGATCCGCGCGCCGCGCCGCTCGAGCTCGAAGGCCCTGGCGAGATCGCCGAGGCGGCGGCGGCGTTCAACACGATGCAGGCCCGGCTCAATCGCTATGTCGACGTTCGCACCACGGTGATGAGCGCGGTGGCGCACGATCTGCGCACTCCGCTGATGCGGCTCGGGCTGCGGCTGGAGGCGGCGCCCGACGATCTGCGCCGGGCCTGCGAAGGCGATATCCGCGACATGCAGGGGCTGGTAACGACTGCGCTCGCTTATGTTCGCGAGACCAGCACGCCGCCGGTGCGCCGGCCACTCGATCTGCGATCGCTCACCGAGACCGTGGTCGATGATCTCGCCGACCGCGGCGAAGCGGTTACCTTCGCGCCCGGCGAACCGATCGTCCTCAATGCCAATCCGGCGGCGATCAAGGCGTTGGTCACCAACCTCGTCCTCAATGCCGTCAAATATGCCGGGGGGGCCGAGCTGTCGCTGGTGCTCGCCGACAGCCATGCCGTGCTCGAAGTGCGCGATCGCGGGCCGGGGATTCCGGCAGAGGATATCGATCATGTCTTCGAGCCCTTCTTCCGCGGCGAGCGCTCGCGCAATCGCGACACCGGCGGGGTCGGCCTGGGCCTGCCGAGCGCCCGCGCGGTTGCCCGCGCGCATGGCGGCGACGTCGACCTTACCAATCGCGCGGGCGGCGGACTGATCGCGACGGTGCGGCTGCCGGTATAGCGCGGCGTCGCGGTCCCCGCGGCGTGCCGAAGCGATCTTTGGGCATACGACCATGAGAGCCTTTCGCCGCGCGCTGTCCTCATGATAGCGCTACCTCGACGATCGATCGGCATAGGTCGCGGGCGCGAGAGGAGAGGATGATGGGGAACGGGCAAAGCCGTCGCGAGATCCTGGCGGGATCGGGCGCGGCGCTGCTGGCGGCGGCGCTGCCGGCGTGCGGGCGGGCGCAGGAGCCGCCGAAGCGCAAGCTCGGCTATGCGATCGTCGGGCTCGGCAGCTACGCCACCCGCCAGATCATGCCGCGCCTGAAGGATTGCGAATTCGCGAGGCTGACCGCTCTGGTCAGCGGGACGCCCGAGAAGCTCGATCGCTACGGCAGCGAATATGGCGTCCCGAAAACCCATCGCTACAGCTATGCCAATTACGACAGCATCCGCGACAATCCCGACATCGACCTGGTCTATGTCGTGCTGCCCAATTCGCTGCATGCCGAATATTCGATCCGCGCGAGCAAGGCGGGCAAGCACGTGCTGTGCGAGAAGCCGATGGCGGTGTCCTCGGCCGAATGCGAGGCGATGATCGCCGCGGCGAAGCGGGCCGGCAAGAAATTGATGATCGGCTATCGCAGCCATTTCGAGCCGTACAACCGCCACGGCATCGCGCTGGTGAAGAGCGGCTTCATCGGGCGCCCGCGGCTGATCACGTCCGAGCACGGCTTCAATGCCCAGCCCGATCAGTGGCGGCTCGACCGGCCGCTGTCCGGCGGCGGATCGATGATGGACATCGGCATCTACAGCCTCAACGCCGCGCGCTATCTGGCGGGCGAGGAGCCGGTCGAAGTCAGCGCGATGGAGTCGACCGACAGAAGCGATCCGCGCTTCCGCAATGTCGAGGACCGGATCGATTGGCAGATGCGCTTTCCCTCGGGCGCGCTTGCCAATTGCGTGTCGAGCTACAGCTCGAACCACAATGCGTGGCGCGCGACGGGGACCGAGGGCTGGGTGGGGATGGAGCCCGCCACGCCCTATGACGGCCACGCGATGTGGACGCGCAAGAAAGGGAAAACCGAGCAAGTCACTCTGCCGGCGCCCGCGAAGAACCAGTTCGTGGCGCAGCTCGATCACCTCGCCGAATGCGCGATCAGCGGCCGCGAGCCGATCGTTTCCGGCGAGGAGGGGTTGCGCGACCTGCGGCTGATCGAGGCGATCTATCAGGCGGCGCGCGAGGGCAAGACGATCCGGGTGGCCAAGGCGTGACGGCGGGCCAGAGGGGGAACACCTGATGCCAGAGCCCTGGTACACGCTGACGATGGTCGCCGCGAGCATCGCGGCAGTGATCGTTCTCGTACTGCGCTTCAAGCTGCAGCCGTTCCTGACCCTGCTCATCGTCGCGCTCGGCACCGGGCTCGCGTTCGGCGGCGATCCGCAGACAGTGCTCGCCGCGGTCCGAAAAGGCACCGGCGAGGCGCTCGGTTTCGTGGCGGTGGTGATCGGTCTCGGCGCGATGCTCGGCGGGTTGCTGGAGGCCAGCGGCGGCGTGAATGCGATCGCGCACCGCCTGCTCGGCTGGTTCGGCGAGCGCCGCATGCCCTGGGCGCTCACCGCGATCGGCATCATCGTCGGCATCCCGCTTTTCTTTGACGTCGCCTTCATCATCCTCGCCCCCCTGCTCACTACCCTGGCGATGCGCGCGCAGCGGCGGGTCACCTATTTCGCGCTTCCCCTGCTCGCCGGCCTGATGGCGATGCACGCCTTGCTGCCGCCGCACCCGGGCCCCGTGGCGGTCGCCGAACTGATCGGCACCGATTACGGGTTGCTCGCGCTCTATGGGCTGATCTGCGGTATTCCCGCCGCGATTCTCGCGGGCCCGGTGTTCGCCAAGCTCTTCCACGGCGCGCCTGGCTTTGGTGATCAGAGCCCTCCGCCGATGCTCGACGAAGGCGCGCCGCAGACCGCGCCGATCGGGTTCACACCTGCGCTGATCGCAATGCTGGTACCGCTCGGGCTGATCCTCGGAGCGGCGATAGCCGGCCAATGGATGGCGGACGGACTGGCCAAATCGGCGGTCCTGTTCGTCGGCCATCCCTTCACCGCACTGATCCTTGCCTGCATCTTCGTGGCGATGTGGCTCCGGCTTCGCGTCGGCGCCGAACTCGATACGATCGGCAGCATCATGACTCGGGCGCTCGAGCCCGCGGGCCTGATGGTCCTCGTAGTCGGCGCGGGCGCCGCCTATAAGGAAGTGCTGATCCAGTCGGGCGCAGGCCAGCAGGTAACCCTCGCGGTGCAATCCGCGCAGGTATCGGTGATCGTATTCGCCTTCCTGCTATCGGCCTTCGTTCGGGTGGCACAGGGTTCGGCAACCGTCGCGATGGTCACCGCTGCCGGGCTCGCCTCGCCGCTGATCTCGGCGGCGGCGCTCAGTCCGAGCCGCGTCGCGCTCGTCACGGTTGCCATCGGTGCGGGCGCCTCGGTCGCCAGCCACGTCAACGATACCGGCTTCTGGCTGGTCAAGCAGTATCTCGGCCTGACCGAGGCGCAGACCTTTCGCAGCTGGACGATCGGTGCGACGATCGCGGGCCTGACGATGTTCGCGATGGCGCTGCTGCTCTGGTCGTTCGTATAGGAAGCCGATGATGCAAACCCCGATCACGCGCCGCGCCGCGCTCGCCGGAATGGCCGCGCTACCCTTCGTCCCTGCGCTCGCCCGCGCCGACACCGTCGGCGCAATCACGCGCTTCGATCCCGCACTCGACGCGGTGGTCGAGGTGAACACGCCGATCGAAGTGCTTTCCACCGGCTATAGATGGGCCGAGGGCCCGGTCTGGGTGAAACGCGGCGGCTATCTGCTCTTTTCCGACGTTCCCGCGAACGTGGTCCATCGCTGGAAGCAAGGCGAGCGCGTCGCGCCGTTCCTCGATCCCTCCGGGCTCGCCGGACCGATCCCGGCGGGCATCCGCGAGGCTGGTGCCAACGGCCTCGCCGTGGACGCGCAGGGGCGGCTGATCGTCGCCGATTCGGGGACGCGCGTCATCGCCGCAGTCGATCTCGCCACCAAACGCCGCACGATCCTCGCCGATCGCTACGAGGGCAAGCGCTTCAACAGCTGCAACGACGTTGTGATCGGCAAAGGGGGCGCGCTCTACTTCACCGATCCGCCTTATGGACTGGCCGAAGGCGATGCCTCGCCGCTCAAGGAGCTCGCCTTCAACGGCGTGTTCCTGCGCACCGCCGACGGCAAGATCCGCGTGATCGACGCTACCCTCAAGCGCCCCAACGGGATCGGCCTCTGTCCGAAAAAGACCACGCTCTACGTCGCGATGTCGGATGAGGCGCGGCCGCAGATCCTCGCTTATCCGCTCGGCGCCGACGGCATGCCGCGCGCCGCCGCCACGGTCTTCCACGATTTCAGCGAGCCGCTGGCACGCAAGCTGCCTGGTCTCCCAGACGGGCTCAAGGTCGACAAAGCCGGCCGGCTTTTCGCCAGCGGCCCCGGCGGGATCTACGTGCTCTCGCCCGAGGGCAAGGCGCTCGGCCTGATCGCCACCGGCAAGGCCGCCGCCAATTGCGCATTCGGCGAGGACGGGCGGACGCTGTTCGTCACCTCGAGCGACATGCTCGCCCGCGTCCGGCTGAAGACGCCGGGCTGGTAAGAGAAATAATCCTCCCTCGCGGAGCGGGGGAGGCGACGGAGGGGCCTCTCCGCAAGCGCGTCGCCCGCGGCCAAGCCCGCTCCGTCATGCTGCGCATGCCACCTCCCTCCGCTTCGCGAGGGAGGAGCTTTCAATGCTGTCGATGCGACCCTAGATCGAGGGCATGGCCGAACCCGAGGCGATTCCCGCCGCCACAGTGATCGTGATGCGCGAGGCCGCGGGCGGACCGCCCGAATTGCTCATCGTCGAGCGGGCGCGGGCGATGTCCTTCGCGGGCGGCGCACTGGTTTTCCCGGGCGGACGCGTCGACTCCGGCGACCATGTACTGGCGGCGACGCTCGAGGGCGACCCGGACGATCTCGCCGCGCGGATCGCGGCAGTGCGCGAGACGATCGAGGAGGCGGGGGTCGCGGTGGGCGTGCGCGTTCCAGCCGGTGCCATCCTCGATCTTCAGCGTCGCCTCTATGCCGGCAAGGCGATGGCGGCATTGCTCGACGAAGTCGGCGGCGCGCTCGATCTGGATAGTCTGGTGCCCTTCGCGCGCTGGTTGCCCGCGGGCGTCCACCACAAGGTGTTCGACACGCGCTTCTATCTCGTCCGGGCGCCGGAAGGTGCCGAGCCGGTGGTCGACGGAAACGAGAATGTCCGCGTCTTCTGGGCCTCGGCGCACGCGGTGCTCGACGCCGCCGATCGCGGCGAGGCGACGATCATCTTCCCCACCCGCCGCAACCTCGAACGGCTCGCCTTGTTCGGAAGTTTCGCCGACGCCGTCGCCGATGCCCGCGCGCATCCGCTGCGGACCGTCACGCCGTGGATCGAGGCGCGTGCGGACGGCGACCATCTCTGCATTCCCGAGGGTCTCGGCTATCCGGTAACGTCGGAGCCGCTGGCCAGAGCGATCCGGGCATGAGGACGATCCGTCAGGCGATCCTCGCCGTGGTGATCTTCGCGGTGCTGCTCCTCGCCTTTTTCGCGATCTACGCCGCGGTCCGCAATCGCCCGCAGGACCTGCCCTGGACGCGGCTCGATCTCGGCCAGCCGATCGGCGCCTTCACCGGCCGCAAGCTCGCCGGCCTGACCGACAATTTCGCCGAATGCCGCGCTTTGCTGCAGTCAGCGGGCGTGCGCTACACCATCCTCCCGACGGTGCGATCGCAGGGTAAATGCGGCTATGCCGACGGCCTTCGCTTTGCGCCCGGCGGAGCCCGGCGGATCGCCTTCAGCCCCGTGCGGCTCGGGGTTTCATGCCCGGTCGCCGCGGCGCTGGCGATGTGGGAATGGAACGTCCTCCAGCCCGCCGCGCAGAAGCATTTCGGCGCGCGGGTCGAGCGCATCGAGCATCTCGGCAGCTATTCGTGCCGCCGCCTCTATGGCCGCAGCTCGGGCGACTGGAGCGAGCATGCCACCGCCGACGCAGTCGATGTCGCCGGGTTCCGGCTCTCCGACGGCACGCACATCAGTGTGCTGGGTGATTGGGAGGCCGGGGGAGAAAAGGCGGCGTTCCTGCGCGAAGTGCGCACCGGCGGGTGCAAGCTGTTCTCGACGGTGCTGTCGCCCGATTACAATGCGGCGCACCGCGATCATTTGCACCTCGACCAGGCCGAGCGTGGGGAGATGGGGTGGCGCGCGTGCCGGTAGCTTTGAGGTAATCCTCCCCCGCTATGCGAGGGAGGATCCAGGGAGCGTTCAGTTCGGCAGCGCGGCGGTATCGACCTTTTCCACCCATTGCGGGAAGAAGGCCGGCTGGCGGTTCGACCAGCCCGAGGCGGTTGCCGCGGCTTCGCTGATCGACTGGAGCAGCTTGCGGCGCAGATCCGGATGCAGATGCGGCAGCGCCGCCGCCGCACAGAAGGCGGCGGG
>JASLBO010000579.1 GCA_030146605.1 Sphingomonas sp.
CTCCCCCCGCCCGATATGATATAGCTATTCCGCAAGTCGCGATATGACGATACATATACGACATGGCATCGGATCTGTCGTTCCTGCATTGTGGAAATGCTGTTTCGCAGCTCCTCCCCATTGCAGGAGTGCTTCCTGCCACGGCAGCTGGGCAGTCGTCATACGGGCGAACAGCACCCGGGAACTGGAGAGAAAATGAGCCGCGGCTTGAGACTGCCAACGCAACGCCTTGGCGCCTCGTGATCTTGACGGGAGCCTTGCTGATCTCTGCCTGCGACACGCAGCATCGAAGTACGGCGATCGGACCTCACTCCGACCGGCCCATCGGAATTGAAGAGGTTTCGACGGCTGCCCTCGTGACGGCGCGCAACCATCTGCCAAAAGTACGATCCGCCAATCTCGTCACGGACGGACAGGGTAGAACTTTCTACGAGATCAAGGGCGTCGCCGACGCGCAAAACAAGGTCGTGTACGTTACCGACACCGGCAAACTCGTGGGTTTCGAGCCGGCGGAAGACCGCTAGCTCAACGTCCCGACCTAAGCGCCTCGGCTAAATGATCAGGCCCGGGCGGAGCGGCCGCCAAATCCGCGCGGTTCACGATCTGGTCCCAGCGGACTTCCGCCACCTCGGTCCGGCGGCGCAGCTGGCGGACCGAATCGCTCAAGGTCTTGGGCAAGGTTGATCAAGTCGAACAACTGACGATTTACGTCGGGGTCATACCCAGGCTGGTCGCGGCAGAGTGTCAGCCGTCTGAGGCTCGCGACCGCCAAGGGCGCCCGGCGTGAAGCCGGGCGCCCTCTCGAATGCGTCGGTCGGTCGGCGACTACCCGAAGAAGATGTCGCCGCTTTGCAGCTGTACGTTATTCAGCCCGATCACGAAGTCGGCGACCTTGTCGCCATTTACGTCGGCGGCGAGGAAATAGTCTCCATGGTCCCGGTAAAGCTGCAATTCACCGGCACTTCCACTGAACGCCCTGTTCCCGATCCAATGGAAGGCATCGACAGCTTCGGTCCGGATGTCAGCGTCGAGACCGCTCAGATCGATCTTGTCCTGGCCGCGGCGGAAGTCGGTGATGCTGTCCCGGCCGCCGAGATCGGTGAAGACGAAGACGTCGTTGCCCGACCCCCCGCTCAGGATGTCGTGGCTGGCGCCGCCGTTGAGCCGGTCATTACCGTCACCGCCGATGAGGATGTCGCGACCGTCACCGCCGTAGAGCGTATCGTTGCCGCCATCACCATATAGCGTGTCGTTGCCACCACCGCCGTTCAGCACATTGGCGATATTGTTGCCGAACAGGGTGTCGCTGTGCGCCGACCCGGTGACGTTCTCGAAGTTGAGCAGCCGGTCGCCGGTCGCGAACCCGCCGATCCCGTCGGCAAGGCCATCCTCGAGCGCGCCGAGGAAATTCTGCCAGAACGACCCGCTGCCGGTGCGGACATTGTCGAGGCGGACGAGCACCCCGTCGTCGGATGCCTCGTAGCTGACCGTGTCGATCCCCGCGCCGCCGTCGAGCACATTCCTCTGATCATTGGCGATGATTAGATTGTCGAGCGCGTTGCCGGTGCCGTTCTTGGCATTCCCCACCAGCTCAAGCACTTCGAGATTGGCGCCCAGCGTATAGTTGACCGAGGCAACCACGCGGTCGGCGGCGCCTTCACCGGAAAGCTCGGTGATCAACTCGCCGACCTCGCCCACGACATAAATGTCGTCGCCGATCCCGCCCTTCAGCGTATCGGCGGCGGCGTCTGCCCCACCATCGAGGCGATCGTTGCCGGAGCCGCCGAACAGGCTATCCGTGCCCATGCCGCCGAGCAGCGTGTCGTTGCCGCCGTTGCCGATCAGGCTGTCATTCCCGGCATAGCCCCTGAGGAGATTGTCGAGATCGTTGCCGGTCAGGCTGTTGGCGAGGTCGTTCCCGGTCCCGTTCGCAGCGGTACCGGTGAGAACCAGATTCTCGAGCTCGGCACCCAGCGTGTAGCTGATCGAGGACTCGACCGAGTCGCTGCCTTCCCCTGCGAGTTCGGTCACCACGTCGCCGGCATCGTCGACGACATAGGTGTCGTTGCCCGTGCCGCCGGTAAGCCCGTCCGCGCCCGCGCCGCCGTCGAGACGGTCGTCACCCGCGCCGCCGAGGAGCAGGTTGGCGCCTGCGGCACCGGTCAGAACGTCGTTGAAGGCCGACCCGGTGAGGTTCTCAATGCCGCTGAGCGTGTCGGAGCCGGCACCGGTGGCCTGGGCGCCGGTCAGGCCGAGATTCACCGTCACGCCGGCAGTCGCGTCGCTGTAATTGGCGGTGTCGATGCCCGCCCCGCCGATCAGGATGTCATCCCCTTCGCCGCCGAACACCGTGTCGTTGCCATTGCCGCCGTCCAGCGTGTCGTTGCCGGCCAGGCCGATCAGCACGTCGTTGCCGTCACCCCCGCTGAGTACGTCGTTGCCGGTCGCCCCGGTGATGGTCTCGTCTGACGCGAAACCGGTGAGGACCAGATCTCCGATGAACCCGTCGAAATTGTAGGCAGTGAACCCGCCCGTATAGCCGTTCGCGATCGTAAAGATGGTCACGAAGCCGTTGACTGCGGCTCCGGCGTCACGATCGACCTGCAACAGCAGGTCCGTGCCCGATTGCAGCAGGCGGAGATGGCCGCTGACGAAGGGGTTGGCGTTCGCGGCGTAGCCGAGAAGGGAGCCGTTCAGGAACGTCGTCATCTCGAACCGGTCGCCCGCGTTGCCGGCCTGGAAATCGCTTACTACGTTGCCATGGTCCGTCGTGCTGGCGACTGCCCCGGTGCCGGCGAGCTGGATCGTATCCTGGCCCGTGCCGAGCGTGAGGGTATGCTGCGACTCCGTCGCCGCGCCGAGAAGGCTGACGCTGAGGGTGTCGTTCCCCGATCCGGCGTTGACCGCCGCGGACTTGACCGCCGTCAGAACGATCCGGTCGTTGCCAGCCCCGCCATCCACCACCACGGTGTCGAGGTAGCGATTTCCGGTCGTGCCCAGCGCCGCATAGGTGTTGCCGATCAGGCCAGCAGCGTTGGCCGCGAGCGCCGTGGACAGCGTCCCTGAACGCACTTCGAGGAAGTCGTCCCCATCGCCGCCGTCGAGGTTGACGTTAGTAGCTACCGCCGCCGCGGCCCGGGTCACGAGGATGCTGTCGTTGCCGCCATAGCCGAACAGCGAGTCCGTCTGCCCCGCCGGTCCGGACACCGCATTGTCAACGAGGAGGTTGAAGGCGTCATTGCCCCGCAGCGTGTCGCCGAAGTTCGAGCCCGTAAGGTATTCGATGCCGCTGAGGGTGTCGACGCCCTCGCCGCCGGTATCCTGGGCTCCGGCGATCCGGAGATCGACGTTCACGCCCGCCGTCGCATTGACATAGGTGGCCGTATCCAGCCCCTCGCCGCCGATCAGCGTGTCGCTGCCGATCCCGCCGGACAGGGTGTCGTTGCCGAACCAGCCGTCGAGAACGTCGTCTCCAGCATTGCCGACGAGGGTGTCGAGCGTCCCGCCGCCCTTGACGGTGTCGTTGCCCGAGCCGCCGCGGAAGATCACTCGCTCGACGCTGATGAAGGCACCCGCGGCGACACCGCCCATGGTGATGGCGCTGTTGCCCGCGACGTTCGCGAGATCGAAGGCGATCCCGCCGGTCTGGTCGGTATAATAGGCATAAGCGATGTCGGCGCCTTCACCGCCGTCGAACGTGTCCTGGCCGCCATCGTTGGTGTAGACGGTGCTCAAGCCAAGCGCCGTGCCGTTGCCGATTCCGCCGACCAGCGTGTCGTCGCCGTCGCCGCCGCGCAGGGTGTCGTTGCCCAGGCCACCGACGAGTTGGTCGTTGCCGGCTCCACCTTCGATCACATCGGCGCCGTCCGCCGTGGCACCTCCCGTGCTGAGGGTATTGACGTAGTCGCCGAAGATCACGTCGGTGCCGCCGCCGCCGATCAGGGTATCGCCCTGGCCGCCGCCGATGAGGAAGTCGTTGACGCCGCCGCCAACGAGGCGGTTGGCCGTGGTGTTTCCGCCAGTCAACGTGTTGGCGAAGGCCGCAGCGCCGACGACGTTCTCCATGTTGCTGATCGTGTCGGCGCCCGTGGAGGTGCCGGTGTTCTGGATCGTGACGGTGTTCAGGTTTACCGTCACCGCCGACGTCGCAGCGGAATAGTCCACGGTGTCCGAACCGCCTGCGCCATTATAGACGTCGGCGCCGCCGCCTTCGTAGAAGACGTTGTCGACCGCGTCGCCGGTGATGCTGTCCGCCCCCGAGCCGGTGCGGACGTTTTCGAAGCCGATGATGGTGTCGAAACCGAGCCCGGTGTTCTGGGTTGTGGCTCCCAGATCCACCACAACTGCCGTCGCGCCGCGGAGGGACAGGGTGTCCACTCCGCCGCCGCCGACCAGGACGTCGTTGCCGAGGCCGCCTTCGATGACATTGTCGTTACCGTCGCCTACGAGTGTGTCGGCGCCGTCGCCGCCTAGCAGATTCTCGATGTTGCGGAGGGTGGCGACCGGCAGGCCGCCGATGAGGGCAGTTCCGTCGGCCGCGCCGTTCAATATGGCCGTCACCGCTCCGAGGCCGGCGAAGGAGGCAGTGTCCGATCCCGCCCCCCCGTCGAGCAGGTCCATGGCGCCGACCGTGTTCGCGCCCGGGTTCAGCGTGTCGTCGCCCGCCCCGCCCGAGAGGGTGTTGGCGTTGGCGTCGCCCGTCAGGCTGTCGTTGAACGCCGATCCCTCGAGCTTCTCGAAGCCGCTGAGCGTGTCCAAGCCAACGCCGGTGTTCTGTGCCGCCCCTTGCGCGGCGAGGCTGACCGTCACGCTGGCCGAAGCGCCTGCATAGGATGCGGTGTCGATACCGCCGCCGCCGGTCAGGACGTCGTCGCCCAGCCCGCCTTCGATGACGTTGTCGTTGCCGTCGCCCGTGAGGGTGTCGTTCAGCGCCGAGCCGATCAGATTCTCGATGCCGGTCAGCGTGTCCGAACCGGCCGCGACAGTGTTTTGGGCTACGCCCTGAACGTTGAGGTCGACCGTGACGCCCGTCGTGGAACCGCCGCTGAACGCATTTACGAACGAGGCGGTGTCGTTGCCGTTGCCGCCGTTCAGCACGTCGTTGGCGATCGTCCCCTGGAGGAAGTCATTTCCTTCGCCGCCGTCCAGCACCGCGCTGCTGGTGTTGTTGGCGGTGACCGTGGTTGTCACGGCCGCAGCGCCC
>JASLBO010000352.1 GCA_030146605.1 Sphingomonas sp.
CGGAGCACCGCGAGGTGATCGGTGATCGTCTTGGCGTTGGAGGGGCCGACGCCGATATTGACGAGGGTGATGCCGGTGCGGCCCGGCGCCATCAGATGATAGGCCGGCATCTGGTGGCGGCGCCATGCGCTGTCGGAGATCAGCCGGTCCATATCGTCGGCGCTTTCGACGACGATGCCGCCTGCGCCGGACACCCCGGTGAAGCGGCTGCCCTCGCCGAGCTGCCCGCACGCCCAGCGGACGAACTCGTCGACATAGCGGTGATAATTGGTGAACAGGATGTATTGCTGAACGTGCTCGATCGGCGTGCCGGTGTAATGGCGAAGGCGGGCGAGCGAGAAATCGGTGCGCAGCCCGTCGAACAAAGCGAGCGGGCGCGTGCCGTCCTGCGACACCCACAGGCCGTCGGCGATCTCGTCGCCGATATGGGCGAGCTCGGTGGCGGGGAAGTGGCGGGCGAGCTCGGTCGCCGAGACTTCGTCGAGGCTCAGCGCGTGGCCGGGATCGAGCACATAGGCGAAGGGGATTTCCTGGCGGCCGGTGGCGGCGTCGACCTCGACGTCGAAATCCTCGATCAGGAAGGTGAGCTGCTCGATCAGATAGTCCGAGAAGATCGCCGGCTTGGTGACGCTGATGCGGTACTCGCCGGGATCGACCAGCCGGCCGAACGAACGCGGCGGGGCAGGGCGGTCATTGCCGCCGCGATAAGTGAGGCGGATCTCGGGATAAGCGAAGGAGCCGTCGGTACGGCTGGTCGGCGCAGGCGGCGTGCCGTCGGTCAGATAGCGGTTGAGCGCGGTCTGCAGGCGTTCGACCGAGGCGCGATAAAGGCGGTCTAGCTCGGCGACGATGTCGGATGCTTGAGTCATCTTGGATCGCTAATGCGCGAAAATGACTCTGGCAAGACTTGGGCTCCCCTCCGCGGAGGGGAGCCTTAGCCTTACTTCTTCGTCGATGGCGACTTTGCAGCCGGCGACGCCTTTTCAGTGCCGCCCAGCTGGGTTGCGGCATAGACCGCTCCGCCCACTGCCGCTGCGGCACCCGCGGCAACCGCTGCCGCGGCGACCGGATGGTCCTTCACTGCCTGCACCGTCGCATCGACGGCATCGCCGAGCACTTCCTGCGCAGTCGCGATGAACGACTTGTCGCCGCCCGCGCCCTGGCTCGCATTGTTGTTGCCATTATCGTTGGTGCTGTTGTTGTTGGTGTCGGCCATGATTCTTCCCTTCGCACGAAATTACATGGATCAACTCCCGCAACGGCACCGCAGTTCCGTTACGCCTGCGGTGCTTACAGCCGGCCGAGCAGATAATCGGCCGAGCTGATATCGAACGCACCGGGCGCCTCGACGTTGAGCTGCTCGACGACGCCGTCGTTGACGATCATCGAATAGCGCTTGCCGCGCGTGCCGAGGCCGAAGCCGCTGCCGTCCATTTCGAGGCCCACAGCCCTGGCGAAGGTGCCGTTGCCGTCGGCGAGCATCGTCACCTTGCCGTCGACGCCCGACGCCTTGCCCCAGGCGCCCATCACGAAGGCGTCGTTGACTGCGGTGCAGGCGATCTCGTCGATGCCCGCGGCCTTCAGTTCATCGGCCTTCTCGACGAAGCCGGGCAAGTGCTTGGCCGAACAGGTTGGCGTGAACGCGCCGGGGACCGAGAAGAGCGCGATCTTGCGCCCGGCGAAATATTCGTCCGAGCCGATCTGGTCGGGGCCTTCCTCGGTCGCCTTGACGAGCTGGGTGGTGGGAATGCGGTCGCCAACCTGGATGGTCATCGTGTCTTCTCCTGATCCGTTCGGCCTGAGCTTGTCGAAGGCCCGTTCTTCTCGGCCGGGCGGTATAAGAAGAACGCCCCTTCGACAAGCTCAGGGCGAACGGCAAAATGCCGTTCGATTTTCAAGCGTGACGGACCCGAAACCGAAGCGATAAGTTGACCGGACATGGAATCGACACCGTACCTCACTGGCCAGTTCCTTCTCGCAATGCCGGGGATCGGCGATCCGCGCTTCGAGCGCGCCGTCATCGCGGTGTGCGCGCACGATGACGAAGGCGCGCTCGGCATCGGTGTCGGCGAGACGATCGAAGGGCTGGGGCTGCACGAATTGCTCGGCCAGTTCGAGATCGATCCGGGCGAGGTTCCCGACGCGCCGGTGCATTTCGGCGGCCCGGTCGAGCCGCGCCGCGGCTTCGTGCTGCATTCGCCCGACTGGGGCGGGCAGGACACGATCGACGTCGGCGGGCGCTGGTCGCTCTCGGGCACGATCGACGTGCTGAAGGCGATCGCCGAGGGCAAGGGGCCGAGCCGCTGGCTGGTCGCGCTCGGCTATGCCGGCTGGGGCGAGGGCCAGCTCGACGAGGAAATGCGCCGTCACGGCTGGTTCAGCACCAGCGGCGATACGAGGCTGTTGTACGACGTGGACGCGCGCCGGCGCTGGACGCAGGGTTTCGAGATTGCGGGGATCGACCCGCGGCTGCTGGCGAACAGCACCGGGACGGCGTGAGTCGCGGCCGGCGCGGACAGCGGCATTTGTAGGATTTGCGAGGCTTAACTTCGCATTTTTCACGCGGATCGTGAACGTTCGTTGCGCGGCGACGCAAGCAAATTTCCTACAAGCCGTGCTGGCGATCGGCGGTGCGATGAGGGGGTTTCGCGAAGTGGGCGACGCGAACATAGGCGGAACATAGGCGATGGGAGCCTTGTAGGAAAGGCCTGTCGCTCCCTGGTGTCCCGCCTGCGCCTCGAACGCGCGAAGAACGGTGTCGGGGTTCATCTTCGCACGCCAGGGCGCGAAGAGGCGGCGCGAAATAGTCCGCTGGCGAACTTGTCAACGTTGACGGGTCTAAACGCAGCCGCATGTTTCGAAAATGTTTCAGCCAAAGTCGGCTGCCCCACAAATCCCCCCTATAAATCAAGACGTACGAAGTCTTCAAATATAGCTGAGGG
>JASLBO010000010.1 GCA_030146605.1 Sphingomonas sp.
CTCGGCGTGGCGCAGGCGATCGGCAAGCGCGACCTCGTCCTCGACGTCACCGGGCGGCTGCGCGAACGCGAGCGGGTGCCAGATCTCTGGCTCTGCGCCGCGCCGATCAAGAAGGGGCGCATCGACTGGGTGGTCGAGAAAGCCTGCGAACTCGGCGTCGCGCGGCTGGCGCCGGTGCTCACGCGGCGCGCGGTGGTCGACAAGCTCAATCTCGATCGGCTGCGCAGCCACATGATCGAGGCCGCCGAGCAATGCGGCCGAACCGCGCTTCCCGAGCTGGTCGAACCGGTCAAGCTGCCCGCGATGCTGCGCGACTGGCCTGCCGGCCGCGCATTGTTCTTCGCCGACGAAACCGGGGGTGCCCCGGCACTCGAGGCAATGCGCGCGAACAGGGGCCCCGGTGCGATTCTGGTGGGCCCGGAAGGCGGCTTCGACCCCGAGGAGCGCGAGGCGATCCGGGCGCATCCCGATGCAGTCGCGATAGCGCTGGGGCCGCGCATCCTGCGCGCCGAAACCGTCGCGGCGGCGGCGGTAAGTCTCTGGATGGGCGCGGCGGGCGATTGGTGACCGAACGGTATGAAAACGCCACTGGCGCCGGTCATCCAGCACAGGTAAAGGCGCGCGGATGAGCACGAAGACCGTTTCGAACAGCAACGCAGCGGTCATCGAGGACCGTGCTCAGCTGGTGGAATATTTCGCCCGCGGCGAGAAACCCGCCGATCGCTGGCGCATCGGCACCGAGCACGAGAAATTCGTCTATTGGAAGACGCCCGACCACCGCGCGCCCAGCTATGAGGAGCCCGGCGGCATCCATGCGCTGCTGATCGGCCTCACCCATTATGGCTGGAAGCCGGTTTATGAGGGCGACAACATCATCGCGCTCTCGGGCCCCGACGGCGCGATCAGCCTCGAGCCCGCCGGCCAGTTCGAGCTATCCGGCGCCCCGCTCGAGAATCTCCACGAGACTTGCGCCGAGACCGGCCGCCATCTCGCACAGGTCAAGGAAGTCGGCGATCGTCTCGGCATCGGGTTCCTCGGCCTCGGCATGTGGCACGACAAGACCCGCGCCGAGCTGCCGATCATGCCCAAGGGGCGCTACGAGATCATGCTGCGCCACATGCCGCGCGTCGGCAGCCTCGGGCTCGACATGATGCTGCGGACCTGCACGATCCAGGTGAACCTCGATTATGGCTCCGAAGCCGATATGGCGAAGAAATTCCGCGTCGGCCTCGCGCTCCAGCCGCTCGCCACGGCATTGTTCGCCAATTCGCCCTTCACCGAGGGCAAGCCCAACGGCTTCCTCAGCTTCCGCAGCAATATCTGGTCGGACACCGATCCGGCGCGGACGGGCATGCTGCCGTTCGTCTTCGAGGACGGCTTCGGCTATGAGCGCTACACCGATTACGCGCTCGATGTGCCGATGTACTTCGTCTACCGCGACGGCAAATATATCGACGCCGCGGGGCAGAGCTTCCGCGACTTCCTGAAGGGCGAATTGCCCGCTTATCCCGGGCACAAGCCGACGATCGACGATTGGGCCGATCACCTGTCGACCGCCTTCCCCGAAGTGCGGATGAAGCAGTTCCTCGAGATGCGCGGCGCCGATGGCGGCCGCTGGGGCCGGATTTGCGCGCTGCCTGCGCTCTGGGTCGGACTGCTCTACGACGATGCCGCGCTCGATGCGGCGTGGGAACTGGTCAAGGGCTGGTCGATGGACGAGCGCGAGGCGCTGCGCAGCGCAGTGCCCCGACTCGCACTCGACGCCCCGATCCCGGGCGGCGGCAAGCTGCGCGACATTGCCGGCGAAGTGCTCGACATCTCGGCGGCAGGGCTCAACGCCCGCGCCCGGCTCAATGCCTCGGGCGACAATGAGAGCGGCTTCCTCGACCCGCTGCGCGAGGTCGTCCGCACCGGCAAGGTGCCCGCACAGGTGCTGCTCGACCGGTTCAACGGCGACTGGGCCGGCGATATCACCCAGGTCTACGAAGAGGCGAAGTTCTGACGCGAGGCGCGCGCGCAAACCAACATTTCGTCATCCCGGCCGAAGTGCCGGGATCCACTGTGCCGCCATCGAAAAGCAAGAGGCTCTAGCGGTTCGCCTGCGTCCCGGTGGACCCCGGCACTTCGGCCGGGGTGACGGTAGAGGTTAATCGCGCAAACAATCGCGGCACCGGCCCGTTGCGCGCCATCCACGCCGAATATTCCTGATATGCCGGATCGGCACCGAGATGACGCTCCTCCGTCCGCGCGCGCCAGTAATAGACGCCGCTGACGCACGCCATCACCGCGGCGTTGCGGATCGCGTCGCTCCAGCCGGTGGTGGCGAGGAACGGCATGGTCGAGAGCCACCAGAACAGGTTCTTCGACAAATAGGCCGGGTGCCGCGTCCACGCATAGGGGCCATGCGTCAGCACCCCGCGATGCGTGAGGTTGGAGAAGCGGATCCCGAACGCGATCGTCGCCCAGGCGTAGATCGCGGTCAGCCCGACCAGCACGCCGCCGAGCACCGGCAACACCCACGGGTAATTGCCCAGCCAATAGGACCAGTCGGCGCTGCCCTCATGATAATCGAGCGGACCGCCCTGCCCCATCAGCAGGAACGGCGGGTAGCAGATCAAGGCGGCGGTCCAGCCCGCCGCATAGGGATTGGCGGTACGGATATGCGAATCGAGCGGGCGGAAGGTGAGGATGTAGCCCGCAGTCGCGAACGCCACGTCGATCACGAACATGAAGGTGACCAGATACAGCGCCAGCTTGACCGGATCGCCCAGCGCCTCGCGCGGATCGATCGAGACGAACTCGGCAAATCCAGGCGGCACGATCGCGACCATGAAGGCGAGGAAGAACGCCTTCACTGCCCAGCTGCGCAGATGGTTGAAGATCGCCTCGCGGTCCCAGCCTTCCGCGCCCATCGCCCAGGCGCCGAGCGACCAGGCGCCGTCGCGCGGCTCGACCAGCTTTCGGTCGAGCCACAGCACATAGGGTATCGAGAGCAGGAACAGGGCCGGCGCCACCGCGGTGAAGCACGACATCGCGAACGGATAATTGGCGTAGCGGGTCTCGCCCCAGACGCGGCCCAGCGCATAGATCGCGGCGATCGCCCCCCAGGTCAGCCACAGCCCGGTCAGCTTGGTCACCGACACGTCGAAGGTCTCGCGCCACGGCCGCTTCAGGTTCCAGTCGATCCCGGTCGAAGGGTTGCGATGCACCTTGTCGACGACGAGCGACCAGAGCACCATCGGCAGCGCGCAGGCAACAACGTTGACCAGGGCCGAGTAGGGCCCGCTCATGCCGAAGACGTGCGCGACGACCACCCACGCCGTCATTCCCGCCAGCCCGACGAAACCGACGGCATTGCTCACCGCCGAGCGCGGACGCTGATCGGCCTTGGCGCGAGCGGCCAGAGCGGGGTCGTGATACATGGCCGAAACATCTAGCCCGCAATGGTTAGGGACCGGTGAAGGATAAGCCCGCCCTTTACCTCCCGCATTTCAACGGCCTAAGAGCCGTCATCCCTTCCGATGAGGTTGCCCTCGATGCTTCGCGCGCTGTCACTTGCCGTTCTTCTCGCCACGACTTCCGCCGCTGCCGCCCAGAACTCCGCGCCGCAGCCGGTCCCGATCGTCGATACGATCCCCGAAGCGCGCGACGTGGCCTATCCCGGCACGATGCTGCTCGACATCGATGCCACCGATACCCAGCGCGGCATCTTCCGGGTCAGGCAGACCATCCCCGTCGCGAAGAGCGGCCATATGGTATTGCTCTATCCCAAATGGCTCCAGGGCAAGCACGGCCCGCGCGGCGAGATCGAGAAGCTCACCGGCCTGCAGATCAGCGCCAACGGCAAGCGCCTGCAATGGAAGCGCGATTCCGTAGACGTCTTCGCCTTCCATATCGACGTGCCGGGCGGCGCGAAGAAGCTCGATCTCGAATTCCAGTTCGCCTCGGCGACCGTGTCCGATCAGGGCCGCGTCGTCATGACTCCGGCGATGATGAGCCTCCAGTTCAATTCGATGAGCCTCTATCCGGCCGGCTATTATGTCCGCCGCGTGCCCGTGCAGGCGCGCGTGAAATATCCCGAAGGCTGGTCCGCCGCCTCGGGCCTGCCTTCCAGGGCGACCGGATCGACCTACGCCTATGAAAAGACCAATTACGAAGTGCTGGTCGATTCGCCGGTGCTCGCGGGCCGCTATTACCGGCCGTTCGCGCTCAGCCCGCGCGTGACGCTCGACGTCTTTGCCGACAGCCCCGAGGAACTCGAGGCCAAGCCCGAGCAGATCGAGGCACACAAGCGCCTCGTCGATCAGACGGTCAGGACGATGGGGTCGCAGCCCTACGACCACTACCACTTCCTGCTCTCGATCAGCGACGAGCTCGGCGGGATCGGGCTCGAGCATCACCGCAGCTCGGAGAACGGCGTCAAGCCGGGCTATTTCGTCAAATGGGACGAAAACCCCACCGGCCGCAACCTGCTGCCGCACGAGTTCACGCATAGCTGGGACGGCAAATATCGCCGCGGCGCCGATCTCTGGGCGCCCGATTACCGCACGCCCACGCGCGGCTCGCTATTGTGGGTCTATGAGGGCCAGACCCAGTTCTGGGGCTATGTCTTCCAGGCGCGCTCGGGGCTGGTGAGCAAGAACGACACGCTCGAATCCTATGCGTCGATCATGGCGAACCTCGACAATCGCAAGGCGCGCGAATGGCGGCCGATGGGCGACACCACCAACGATCCGGTGATCTCCGCGCGCGCCCCCAAGGGCTGGGTCAGCTGGCAGCGCTCGGAGGACTATTACAACGAGGGCCTGCTGATCTGGATGGAGGTCGATTCGATCCTGCGCGAGCAATCGAAGGGCACCAAATCGATCGACGATTTCGCCCGCGCCTTCTTCTACGGCCGCGACGGCGACTATGGCGAAGTGACCTACACTTTCGACGACGTCGTCCGCACGCTCAACACCATCCAGCCCTACGACTGGCGCACCCTGCTCGACCAGCGCGTCAACCACGTGTCGCAGCGCGCGCCGCTCGCCGGGTTCGAACGCAACGGCTACAAGCTCGTCTATACCGAGGAGCCCAACAAGGCGACGCCCAAGGCCACGGTGGATCTCGCTTACTCGCTCGGGCTGACGCTGGGCGCCAAGGGCATCACCACGGTAGCGTGGGACAGCCCGGCTTTCGAGGCCGGCATCGACCTCGGCGACGAGATCGTCGCGGTCAACGGCCGCTGCTATACCGGCGACCGGCTCAAGCAGGCAGTCAAGGACGCGAAGGGATCGAAGGACCCGATCAAATTGCTGCTGAAGAGCGGCGATCGTTTCCGCGATGTTGCCATCGACTATCATGGCGGGCTTCGCTATCCGCACCTCGTGAAGACAGCCCCGGGAGAGGCTGGCCTAGACAAGCTGCTCCAGCCCCGCTGAGACGGGGCGGAAACGCCAACCAAGCAAGGTCCCAAATGCGTATCGACTTGATTTCGGTCGGCGATAATCCGCCGCATACCCTTAACGTCATCATCGAAGTGCCGACCGGCGGCGAGCCCGTGAAATATGAGTTCGACAAGGCCAGCGGTGCGCTGTTCGTCGATCGCATCCTCCACACGCCGATGCGCTATCCGGCCAATTACGGCTTCGTGCCGCACACGCTTTCGCCCGACGGCGATCCGCTCGACGCTTTGGTGATCGCCCGCTCGCCGTTCATCCCCGGCTGCGTCGTCCGCGCGCGCCCGATCGCGGTGCTCAACCTCGAGGACGAGGCCGGCGGCGACGAGAAACTGGTCTGCGTCCCCGATGACAAGACCTTCCCTTATTATTCGGACATCGAGGAAAAGGACGATCTGCCCAGCATCGTGATGGAGCAGATCGAGCACTTCTTCACCCATTATAAGGACCTCGAGAAGAAGAAGTGGGTGCGCGTCGGCACCTGGGGCGGCGCCGATGACGCCCGCCGCATTACGCTCGAGGCAATCGAGCGCTACAATCAGGACAAGAAGGCCGCGAAGGACTCGGTGGACCAGACCGGCGTAGACGCGCCGCAGGGCTGACCTTCGAGCGATTCAATCCTCCCTCGCGCAGCGGGGGAGGTGGCGCCGAAGGCGACGGAGGGGGCGCGGCCACAGGCGATACGCCGCCTTGGTCCCCACACCGCCGCGCGCTAGGCTGCACCGATGACACAGCCTCCCCAACGCGGCATCGGCAATCTGCTCGCGCCGCCGCGCTTCCTGCTGTTCCTCGCCGCCACCGCAATCGCCGCGTTCCTCGCGATCCCGGCATTTGGCACCCGCACCGGCGTGATGATCGGGTTCGACGCGGGCGCGATCGTGTTCCTGCTGGCGGCGCTGCCGCTGCTCGGGCACCGCTCGGATGACATGCGTCGCTCGGCGAGCCGCAACGACGCCAACCGGTTGCTGCTGCTGTTCCTCACCCTTGCGGTGAGCCTCGTCGTCCTCGTCGCGGTCGCCAGCGAGTTGATGCAGGGCGAATCACCAGATGGACGATCGATCGGGCTGATCGTCGGCACGCTCGCGCTCTGCTGGGTGTTCAGCAACACCATCTACGCGCTGCACTACGCCCATCTCTACTATCGCGCCGGCAAAGACGGCGATGCGGGCGGTCTCCAATTCCCCGAGGCCCCGGGGCCCGATTATTGGGACTTCGTCTATTTCGCCTTCTGTCTCGGCATGACCTTCCAGACCAGCGACGTGACGGTCACCGACCGGGCCTTGCGCAAAGTCGTGACGCTGCACTGCCTCGCGGCATTCGTGTTCAACCTCGGCATCGTGGCGTTCACGATCAACGTGCTGGGGGGTTAAGGCAAAGCTCCTTCTCCCCTTGTGGGAGAAGGAAGGGCCCGCGCCTGAGGCGTGGGAAGGTTGAGGGGGACGTTGGGTGAGACCTCACCCTTCCGCCGATTTCATCGGCTCGCTCCCTCTCCCACAAGGGGAGAGGGGATTCATCGCTTCTTCGGCTTCTTCTTCGGTGCCCGCTGCCCCGCCGCAATCCCCAGCGCCGCCCATTCGCGCATCGCATCGGCATCGTCATAGACGTCGCTCGGCGCGCGGCGATAGTTCATCGTGTCGCGCATCCCGGTCGAAAAGGTGACGGTGAATCGCTCGCGATACCGGCCTTGTTCCAGGTGGCGTTGCTCTCCTCGTCGGCCTTGAACCAGAGCTCGCCATCATGGACGATTCCGAAGATCGTGCCGTCGAGATAGAGCGTCGCGCCGCCCATCATCCGGCGCATCGTCACCGTGCCGAGCGGCTCGAGCGCGTCGGCCACCCACGCGACGAGGCCCTCGTCGGCCGCCATCACTGCGCCGTCAGTTTGAGCCCGGCGATGCAGGCGACCACGCCGAGGATCAGCAGCGAGCGCAATACGGTGACCGGCTCGCCGAACCACAACATGCCGACCACCACCGCGCCGACCGCGCCGATCCCGGTCCACACGGCATAAGCAGTCCCCATCGGGATGCTGCGCGCCGCCATTTCGAGCAGCACCATCGACAGCGTCGCGGTGACGAGAAAGCCGAGCGTCCACGGGATGTTGCGGAAGCCGTCGGCGTAGCGCAGGCAGGTGGTGAAGCCGACCTCGAAGCAGCCGCCGAGGATGAGCAGCAGCCACGCCATCAGCCGCGTCCCGCCAGCTTGATCAGCGCCTCGCCCGCAACGCGCTGGACGCGCCATTCGTCCATGCCGACCGCGCCCATCGCGCGGTAGAATTGGATCGCCGGCTCGTTCCAGTCGAGCACCGCCCATTCGAACCGCCCGCAGCCACGATCCAGCGCGATGCCAGCGAGATGCCGCAGCAATGCGGTGCCGACCCCTGCGCCGCGCGCGGCGGGGGTGACGTAGAGATCCTCGAGATAGATCCCCGGTCGCCCGGTCCAGGTCGAGAAGTTCTGGAAGAACAATGCGAACCCCGCCGGCGCGCCGTCCAGCTCGGCGATCACCGCCTCGGCCGCCGGCTTCGCGCCGAACAACGCCGCCGCCAGCATCGGCTCGGTAGCCTCCACAGCATCGGGCTCGCGCTCGAACGCGGCGAGTTCGCGCACCAGCCGCAGGATCAGCGGCACGTCGGCGGACGTGGCGGGGCGGATTTGGGTCATGTCAGCGCAGCCTCTGCTTCGGGTGCGGCGCCATGGCCGCCTCTCTTGCGCGCGGCGAGCACACACCCCGCCACGATCAACACGGTGCCCGCGATCGTCGCGAGCGTCAGCTTCTCGCCGAACATCCACCAGCCCATCAGCGATGCCCAGATGAATGCGGTATATTCGACCGGGAGCAGCACCTGCGCCTCGGCGCGCGCATAGGCCCAGGAGAGCAGGAGCAGCGACGTGATCGCCAGCAGAGCCGCAGCCCCGATTCCCGGCCAATGCTGCGCGGCGGGCACCGCCAGCCACCACGGCGCCGCCAGCGCGAGCAGGCCGAGCACGAACAGGTTCTGGAAGAAGGCAATCTCAAGCGGCCTCGCCAGTTGCGCCTGGTGGCGCGCGACGACGAGGTTCATTGCATAAACCACCGCCGAGAACAGAACCGCAGCCATGCCGAGCACGGTCTCATGGCTGTGCGTCCCGCCGACTCGCCCGGCGACGACCACCGCGACCCCCGCGAGCCCGAGCAGCGAGCCCCATATGGATTGCGAATTGATGCTTTCCTTGAGAAACAAGGCGGCGAGGCCGAGCGCGATCAGCGGCGCGATGAACGACAGCGCGATCGCCTCGGCCAGCGGCACGCGCACGATCCCCCAGAAAAAAGCGATAGCCATCACCGCGACGAGGATGCTGCGGCCGAAATGCACTTTCATCGTGCCCCGGTTCGGCAAGGTGGGCCGGGTGCAGGCATAGACCGCGCCGGTCAGCAGTACCGCGACGCCGATCCGCCAGACCAGAGTGTTGTACGCGCCGATCTCGATCGACACGGCCTTCATCACTGCGTCCATGATCGCATAGAGTGCGATCCCCGCAGACGCGGCGCCTAATGCAACAGTGTTGGGACCCCGCATAAGGCGCGCATAGCCGCCGCACGCGCCGAGGTCACGCCTGTCTAGCGCAGCCGCATCTCGTCGCCGGCCAAATGGACCGAACGCAGCTTGCGCAGATAGGATTGGCCGAGCAGCGACACGTCGAGATCTTCGATCACCGCACCGTGGACGTCGCGGACGCGCTTGCCGTCGAGCACGATGTCGTCGATCACCACCCGCTGCCCGATCACGTCGCCCGAAGCGCCGCGCGCGACCACTTCGAACTGGCCGGGATCGAACCTGACCCTGGCGCGACGGGCATCGTCGAGGGTGAGCGCGACCATGTCGGCGCCGGTGTCGACGAGGAACCGCACCGTCTCGCCGTCGACCTGGGCGAAAGCGAAGAAATGGCCGTTGCTGTTGGGACGGATCACTGTCTCGACCGGTACATCGGCAGGCGTAGCCTCGGCAACACCGACGACCGGGGCCGGTGCAGGCGCACGCCTGACCGGCGCCATGACGCCAATAACGACGCCAATTGCCACGACCGAGAGGAACGCCCACCGCATATCGCGGGCGAGACTAGACTCCGCTGCTTACCAGCCGGCTAACGCGTCGCGGCAATCACTCCGCGGCCTGGACCGCGGCGCTTTCCGCGGCTTCGATTTCGGCCGCCTTGGCCTCGACCAGCCTGACGATATGCTCGACCATGCCGGCGTCCTGGACATGGTGATCGGTGACTCCCGACAGATAGACCATGTGCTTGCCGTTGCCGCCGCCGGTGATGCCGATATCGGTCTCGCGCGCCTCGCCGGGGCCATTGACCACGCAGCCGAGCACCGAAAGCGACATCGGGGTGCGGATGTGCTGGAGCCGCTCCTCCAGCGCCTGGACGGTACGGATCACGTCGAACCCCTGCCGTGCGCAACTCGGGCACGAGACGACACGGACGCCGCGGTTGCGGATGCCGAGCGCCTTGAGGATCTCGAAGCCGACGCGAACCTCTTCCTCGGGCTCGGCCGAGAGCGAGACGCGGATCGTGTCGCCGATGCCGTACCAGAGCAGGCTGCCCATCCCGATCGACGACTTGACCGTCCCGCCGACGAACCCGCCCGCCTCGGTGATGCCGAGATGCAGCGGGCAATCGACCTGGTCGGCGAGCTGCTGATAGGCGGCGACCGCGAGGAACAGGTCGCTTGCCTTCACCGCGACCTTGAATTCGTGAAAGTCGCGGTCCTGGAGCAATTTGATGTGGTCGAGCGCGGATTCGACCAAGGCCTCTGGGCACGGCTCGCCATATTTCTCGAGCAGATCCTTTTCGAGGCTGCCGGCATTGACGCCGATGCGGATCGCGCAGCCATTGGCTTTGGCCGCGTTGACGACTTCGTTGACGCGCTCGGCGCTGCCGATATTGCCCGGGTTGATCCGCAGGCAGGCGGCGCCGGCATCGGCGGCTTCGAGCGCACGCTTATAGTGGAAATGGATGTCGGCGACGATCGGCACGCGAGACGCGCGGACGATCTGCCCCAGCGCGGCGGTGCTTTCGACATCGGGGCAGCTCACCCGGATGATGTCGACGCCGGCATCCTCGCAGCGGCGGATCTGGTCGATCGTCGCGCCGGGGTCGCTGGTCGGGGTGTTGGTCATCGTCTGCACCGTCACCGGTGCGTCGCCGCCGACGGGGACGTTGCCCACCATGATCTGGCGACTTTGTCGGCGGACGATATCGCGCCACGGGCGGAGGGACATGGACTTCCTTGCTAACGCTTTGCTTACGTGACCGGGCATATAGCCCTCCCCGCCCCGCCGCGAAAGGCGCGAGTGGCGAAGGACAAGGCTTTGACAGCGCCGCGCGAGACGATTCGAACCGCGCCGAGCCAGCGCCATTACGGCATGGACTGGCTACGCATCGCCGCGTTCGGGCTGCTGATCGTCTATCATGTCGCGATGGTGTTCGCGCCCTGGGCATGGGTGATCAAGACAAGCCACGCCTATCCCGAGCTGATCGCGCCGATGGCGCTGCTGACCCCGTGGCGATTGCCCCTGCTGTTCGCGGTTTCGGGCTATGCGTCGCGAAAGCTGTTCGACCGATCGGGCGGCGCGCTGCCCTTCGCGCGCTCGCGCGCGCTGCGGCTGTTGATCCCGCTCGCCTTCGGCATGGCGGCGGTGGTCCCGATCGAGATGTGGGTCCGGGTGATGGAGACCGGCTATCCGCACGGCTATTTCCATTTCTGGGCTTTGGACTATTGGCGCGCCGGCGATTTCTATGGGCGTGAATTCCCGAGTTGGGAGCATCTCTGGTTCGTCGCCTACCTCGCCGCCTACAGCCTGTTGCTGGCGGCGGCGATTGCGTGGCGCGGCGCGGCGCTCTTCGCGCTGCTCGATCGCGCC
>JASLBO010000060.1 GCA_030146605.1 Sphingomonas sp.
GGGGTCGAGGTCCTGCTTGCCCAATCGGGCGGCGAGGTCGTCGTTGCGACGCGGCAGATTTTCGTCGGCGTCCATCCACGGAACGTTGACCCTGGCCGGGTCGATGTCAATAAGGCCCGGGTTTCTACCGAGGGCGAAGCGACAAAGTGATGACCGTCCCCGAAACGATGCTGGCCATCGATCCCGAACAGCCCGGCGGCCCCGAAGTCCTGCTGCCCGTGACCCGGCCGGTACCCGTGCCGGGCGAAGGCGAAGTGCTGATCAAGGTGGCCGCGGCGGGGGTCAACCGCCCCGAGGTGATGCAGCGCATGGGTCTGTACCCCGCGCCGCCGGGCGCGCCTACGATCCTCGGCCTCGAGGCGGCGGGGATGATCGTTGCGGTCGGCGACGGGGTGGCGCGCGAGACGATCGGCCAGCCGGTCTGCGCATTGGTCAGCGGCGGCGGCTATGCCGAATATGTCGTCGCACCGGCCGGCCAGTGCCTCCCCGTGCCGCCGGCGCTGTCGATGATCGAGGCGGCGGCGATGCCCGAGACCTTGTTCACCGTGTGGACCAACGTCTTCGAGCGCGCTTATGCCGCGGACGGCGACTGGCTGCTCGTCCATGGCGGGACCAGCGGGATCGGCATGATGGCGATCGCGCTGGCGCGGCTGTTCCGGCTGACCGTGCTGGTCACTGCGGGATCGGACGCCAAATGCCAGGCCGCGCGCGATGCGGGCGCCGCCGAGGCGATCAACTACAAGACCGAAGATTTCGTTGCCCGGGTGAAAGACATCACCGGCGGCCGTGGAGTCGATATCGTGCTCGATATGGTCGGCGGCGACTATGTTCCGCGCAACCTCGAATGCCTTGCCGAGGAGGGGCGGCATGTCTCGATCGCGGTCCAGCAGGGCGCAGAGGCCAGGATCCCGCTCTGGCAAGTGATGCGCAAGCGACTGGTGCTCACCGGCTCGACGCTGCGCGCGCGCGATAGCGCGTTCAAGACCCTCGTCGCCGACGAACTCGCGCGGACGGTGTGGCCGTTCGTCGAACAGGGCCGATTGAAGCCGGTGATCGATTCGACCTTCCCGCTGGCCAAGGCTGCCGAGGCGCATCGCCGGATGGAATCGGGCGAGCATATCGGCAAGATCGTGCTGACGGTATAGCGCCGAATGCTCCCCTCGCTTGCAGCAAGGGGGAGCTTTTACCCCACCAGACGCAGTGGCGCGCGGCGGCCGGCCTGGAGGCGCTCGGCCGCGGGGAGGAATTCGGCTTCCTCCCAGTCGCGCCGCGCCGCGGTCATCCGCATGAGGCCGCGCACCGCCAGGCGATATTCGCGCGGATCGGCAACGATCACCTCGGGTGTCCACTGGCCCATATGCGCGCTGCTTGCCTGGCGCATCATCAGCAAGTCGCTGGTGTAGCGCCGCGCGAGCGCACGGTCATAGGGATCGGAACTCGCATTGAGCGGCATCAGCGCCAGCCGCGCCTCGTTGCTGAGGTGCCGGGCGATCGCCTGCGACATCTTGCGGCGCACGGCGATCAGTTCGGGCATATTCGGCGGATTCGAGGCGGCCTCGATCAGCTTGTCACCGATCCTGAAAAGCTCGCGATGGTCTTCGTAGAGATCATGCAGGGTCATCGGGCACTCCTGCCGAGTCTTATAGCGGCGTCCCGCCTCCCCGCGCCGGCGCGGCAAGATTTTGTTAAGTTGCCGCCGGAGACACCGTCCCGATATCGCGCGAAGTCGCGCCGAGCGATTTCGCTAGGGTGCGCACCGTCGCCGCCCTAGACTCGCATGCGACTCGGGGGAGTGGGGAAGTGCTTTCGTTTCTTGGTGCGTCGGAGAATGTCGCCTTCGTCACGGCGATCGTCCTGATGCTGCTGATCGGTGTGGTGCAGCTGATCGGCTTCGGCCATTTCGGCGACCTCGACGCGGATGTCCACGCCGACGCAGACCTGCTGAGCTGGCTCGGCGTCGGGCGGCTGCCGCTGTTGATGCTCCTCGTCGTTTTCCTCGCGATCTTCGGCACAGGGGGCCTGATCCTCCAGCAGGCAATGGTCGACTGGACCGGCACGCCCCTGAATGTCTGGCTCGCGGTGCCCGCCGTGGGGATCGTTTCACTCCCGATCACCGGTTTTGCAGCGCGGGGCCTCGCCCGTATCCTGCCGCGCGATCATACCACCGCCGTGCCGCTCGAAGCGCTGATCGGCAGGTCCGCGCAAGTCGTCACCGGGCGCGCGACCTTCGGCTCGCCGGCCCGCGCCCGCGCCGAGGATCATCACGGCCAGGCGCATTACGTCATGGTCGAACCCGACCGAAGCGGACTGGTCTTCGAGGAGGGCGAGCGCGTGCTGCTCGTCCGCCGCGAAGGCGAGCTGTTCCGCGCCATCTCCCGCGGCGACTTCCATCTGCCGCGCCTCGAAAGCTGAAACGATGAACGATCTCGTGACCGTCTCCGAAGGAGCAACTTCGATGCTGCCCTATCTCATCTATGCCGGCGTCGCGCTCGCCGCCTTGCTGATCCTCGGGCTGATCCTCGCGCGGCTCTACAAGCGCGCCTCGAAGGAGATCGGCTTCGTCCGCACCGGTTTCGGCGGCGAGAAGGTCGTGATCAACGGCGGCGCGCTGGTGCTGCCGGTGTTCCACGAGACGATGCCGGTCAACATGAACACGGTGCGGCTAGCGGTGGAGCGCAAGAATTCGGATGCGCTGATCACGCTCGATCGGCTGCGCATCGACGTGAAGGCCGAATTCTACGTCCGGGTGAAGCCCGATGCGCAGGCGATCGCCACTGCCGCGCAGACGCTCGGCATGCGGACGATGCACCCCGATGCGCTGAAGGAACTGGTCGAGGGCAAGTTCGTCGATGCGTTGCGTTCGGTCGCCGCGGGGATGACGATGGCGCAGCTCCATGAGCAGCGCGCCGACTTCGTCCAGAAGGTCCAGCAGGTCTCGTCGGTCGATCTCGCGATGAACGGGCTCGAGCTCGAATCGGTGTCGCTCACCGGGCTCGACCAGACTTCGATCGAGCATTTCAACGCCAACAACGCGTTCGACGCCGAGGGTCTGACCAAGCTCACCGAGCAGATCCAGCTGCGCAAGAAGGCGCGCAACGACATCGAACAGGACACCCGCGTCCAGATCGAGACCAAGAATCTCGAGGCCGAGCGCCAGTCCTTCCTGATCGGCCGCGACACCGAGTTCGCGCGGCTGGAGCAAGAGCGCGAGATCGAGATGCGCCGCGCCGCGCAGGGCGCGGAAGTCGCCCGCGAGCAATCGCTGCGCCAGCAGGAGGCGGACCAGGCGCGGATCGAGTCCAAGAAGCTCGTCGACGCGCAGCAGATCGAAGCCGACCGCGCCGTCCAGCAGGCCAAGATCGAGCGCGAGC
>JASLBO010000065.1 GCA_030146605.1 Sphingomonas sp.
GCCTGCAACGCCTGCACGGTCGTATCCTCGTTCAATCGCCCGACCATCTCGCTGCGCGCGACGGAAATGTTGTTGCCGAACAGGGTGGTGGACAGGGATGTCCCGATGGCCCCGCCCATGGTCCGCAGGAAGCTCATCAACCCGGCGGCGGACGCAGTCTCCTCCTGCTGCACGGCCGCCAAGGCGATGGTGGTCAGCGGGATGAAGAAGAACGGCATGCCGAAGCCCTGGAGCAATTGCGGAAATGCCAGCGTCCAGAAATCGGCGCCGCTGTTCCAATGCACCCGCAGCAGCGAAGTCATCCCCAGCCACAGAATGCCGAAACAGACCAGAGCGCGCGGATCGACCTTGGTCGACAGCTTGGCGACGATCGGCGACATGATCACCGCCGCCACGCCGGTCAGCGCCGTGGCATAGCCGGCATAGGTCGCGGTATAGCCCATGCTGGTCTGCAGCCATTGCGGGATGATCACCGCCGAGGCGAAGAAGGTCGCGAAGGCGAAGGAGAGGCTCGCCACCGCGACGCTGAACCCGCGATGGCGGAACACCCGCAGATCGACGATCGGCTGGTCCTCGGTGAGCTCCCAGGCGAGGAACACGAGCAGCCCGACCGCCGCGATCACTGCGAGCGCGATGATCGTCGGATCGGCGAACCAGTCATGCTCGCGGCCGAGATCGAGCATGATCTGCAGCGCCCCGATCCACAGCAGCATCAGCGCGAGGCCCACGCCGTCGATCCGCATCTTCTCGGTCCTGGTTTCGGACGAGGCCAGCATCCGCATCGCGCCGAACGCGCACAGCGCAGCGACCGGAATGTTGATGAAGAAGATCCAGTGCCACGACCATGAATCGGAAATTGTGCCGCCGAGGATCGGGCCGAGGATCGGCGCGGTCACCGTCGTCATCGCCCATACCCCCATCGCCTGGGCGCGCTGCTCGGGCTTGAAGATCCGCATCAGCAAGGTCTGGCTGAGCGGCATCAGCGGACCGCCGCACAGTCCCTGGCCGATCCGGCAGGCGACGAGCATGCTCAGCGAAGTCGAAAGCCCGCACAGCACCGAGAAGATGCCGAAGCCGATCATCCCGAAGGTGAAAGTGCGCACCGTCCCGAACCGCGCGGCAAGCCAGCCGGTGAGCGGCACGCACACGGCTTCGGCGACCGCGTAGGACGTGATGATCCACGTCCCCTGGCTGCTCGAAATGCCTAGGCTGCCGGCGATGTGCGGCACCGATACGTTCGCGATCGTGGTGTCGAGCACCACCATGAAATTGGTTAGCGCGAGCACTGCGCCCGCGATCAACAGGCGCATGCCGGTGAGCGGCGCCGCCACTTCAGCCTTGGCGTTCATTGTGCCGTCCTCAGTTCGCGGAGACGTCGATCTCGGCGTCCATGGAGAGACCCACCCGCAAGGGGTGCGCCTGCAATTCCTTGGGGTCGAGCGCGACCCGGACGGGAAGGCGCTGGACCACCTTGATCCAGTTGCCGGTGGCGTTCTGCGCGGGGATCAGCGCGAACGACGATCCGGTGCCGCCCGAAAGCCCGACGACACGCCCATGATATTCGACATCGCCGCCATACAGGTCGGAGGTGAGCGTCACCGCCTGGCCGATCTTGACCCGGTTCAGCTGGCCTTCCTTGAAATTGGCGTCGACATAAAGCTCGCCGACCGGAACGATCAGCATCAGCGGCGTGCCCGGCGCGACGCGCTGGCCGATCTGGACGTTGCGCCGGGTGATCACCCCGTCGATCGGCGCGCGGATCAGCGTGCGCTCCAGCTCGAGCCTGGCTTGCGCCACCTTGGCCTGGGCGGCGAGCACTTCGGGAGCCGTGGCGGAAGTGGTGCCGCTGATCAGCGCGTCGTTCGCGGCGAGCTGGCCGCTCGCGGCGCCGCGGGTCGAACTCGCCTGCGCGATCGCCGCGCGCGCCAGTTCGAGGTTCGCCCTGGCCGAGGCAAAGGCATTGACTGCGGAGGACAGCTCATCACCCGACACCGCGCCATTGGGCGCAAGCTGCTGGCGCCGGGCGAGATCGACGCGTGCTTTCTCATAGGCGGCCTGCGCGGCGCCGAGCTGGGCGCGGGCGCTGGCGATATCGGCGCCGCGCGCCTCGACCTGCGAGGCGAGCGCGGCGCTGGTCGCGGTGGCCTGGCCATATTGGCGGCGAGCCTTGGCCAGATCTGCTTCGGCCTGGGCGAGCGCGATCCGCGCGTCGCTGTCGTCGAGCTGGACCAATATGTCGCCCTTGCGCACCGCCTGCGTGTCCGCCACGCGGACATTGAGCACCTGCGCGGCGATCATCGGAGTGACGCTCGCGGTATCGGCGCCGACATAGGCATTGTCGGTGCCGACATGATGGCTGCCGACCAGCGCATACCAGCCGCCATAGCCGGCGCCGGCGAGCAGAACCGCGCCGGCGATGCCGCCGAGCAGCTTTTTGCGCAGGGTTTTGGGCTTGGCCTGTTCGGCACGAAATTCGTGGAGCGCTGCGGGATCTGCGTCAGCCATTGGTCGAGTCCTTGCGTGCGGCGGCAGCCGCATTGTTTGTGGAAAAGCCTCCGCCGAGCGCGCGGACCAACTGAACGTCGAGCGTGAACGCCCGCGCCTCGAGGTCGGCGACGATCTGGCGGTTCTGCAGCGCCCTCTCCTCGGCGGTCAGCACATCTAGAAAGGTCGAAAGGCCGCCTTGATAGCGTTGCCTCGCGATCGAATAGGCCGTTTCCGTATCCGCCAGCGCCTGCCGGCTTTCGGAAAGCCGCGTGGCGAGCGCGCGCTGGCTGGTCACCGCATCGGCGACTTCGCGGAACGCAGTCGCCACCAGCCCGTCATAATTGGCGACTGCCTCGTCATAGCCGGCGCGTGCGCCGCGATACTGGCCGGCAAGCTGCCCGCCGCGGAAGATCGGCAGGCTGATCGCCGGGCCCGCCTGTCCAAAGGTCGAGCCGCTGTCGAACAGGTTCGACAGGCCGAGCGACTGGAGCCCGATCAGCGCACTGATATTGACCGACGGATAGAAGTCGGCCCGCGCCACCTTGATCCGGCTGGCGGCGGCCTCGACCCGCGCACGTGCGGCGGCGATATCGGGCCGGCGGCCGATCAGATCGGTGGTCACCCCGCCGGGGACCGATCGCGCCCCGGCGGGGCTGGCGGGAAGCGCGATGGTCAGGCCGCGATCGGGACCCTTGCCGAGCAAGGCGGCGATACGGTTGCGGGTGAGCCCGATGGCTTCGTCGGTCGCGGCAAGGTTGGCGCGCGCCGCGGGGACGCCCGCATCGGCCTGTTTGAGCTCGGCGCGGGTGTCGAGCCCGGCAATCACCCGATCGGACACGAGCTTCTGCGTCTGCGTCCGCAGGCTCAGCGCGGTCTCCTGCACCCGCCGCTCGGCGGCGAGCCGGGCGAGATCGGCATAGGCGCTGGCGATGTTGGTCGAGAGCACGAGGCGCGATTGTTCGATCTCGATCCGCGCGGCCTCGGCCTCGGAAGTCGCGGCGGCGAGCGCGGCGCGGTTCTTGCCCCACAGATCGAGGTCGAAGCTCAGGCTCGCGGCGATCCGACCGCTGTCGTTCCAGCCCTGCGGCACGAAGGCGGGCGGAATGCCGTTGTTGTAGCTCTGCCTGGCCTCGGTCGCGCTCGCCTCGATCCCGAGCGAGGGGAGCCGCGCGGCGCCGGCCTGCTGGGCATAGGCCTGCGCCGAACGCAGCCGCGCGGCGGCACCGGCGAGGTCTGGCGAATCGGAGAGTCCTTCCTCGATCAGCGCGCTGAGCTGCGCGTCATTATAATCTGCCCACCAGTTGCCGGCAGGCCAGGGCGAGGCGGTGGCGGCGGGCGCGAGCGTCTGGCCGGACGCATAGCTTTCGCCGACGCGAACCTCCGGGCGCGCGCCGAGCTGCGGCACCGGTGCGCAGGCGGAGAAAAGGAAGGGCGTGAGGGCAAGCGTTGCGAGAAGCGCGGGCCGGAAACCGGAAGTCATCATGATTTAAATACCGTACTGTAGGGTACGGCAGCGCAGATGGTCCCGCCATCGCGTCTTGTCAATAGAAAATCGTACCCTATAGTACGGTTATGGATACGCTAACAGAGAAGGCGCCGGGCAAGCGCGAGATGCGCAAGGAGGAGCGGCGGCTGGCGATTCTCGAGGTCGCCAGGCACTCGTTCCTCGAGAATGGCTATTCCGGGACGTCGATGTCGGCGATCTCGACCCAGCTGGGCGGATCCAAGGGCACGTTGTGGAGCTATTTCCCGTCCAAGGAAGAGCTGTTCGCAGCCGTGCTCGATCACGCCACCGCCTCGTATCGCCAGCAGCTCGGCGATCTGCTCGTGCCCTCGGCCGATCTGCGCGCCGGCGTCTTCGCTTTCGCCCTGAGCTTTATCGGCAAGATCACCTCGGCCGACGCGATGCGCCTGCACCGCCTCGTCTCGGCCGAGGCCGGGCGCTTCCCCGAGGTCGGCGAGATATTCTACCGCCGCGCGCCCCAGCCGACCCAGCAATTGCTCGCCGCATTCTTCGCCGCGCAGATGGAGGCAGGGCACATGCGCCGCGACGATCCCCTGGCCGCCGCGCGCGTGCTGACCAGCCTGTGCATGGGCGGCGCGCACCAGCGGCTGATATGGGGGATCGACACCAGCCCCGGCGATATCGAGGCCGAGGCGCTCTATGCCACGGATATCTTCGCCCGCGCGTTCGAGATCGCCTAGACTCGTTTCTTTCAATCTGAATCGTGCTCCTGCGAAAGCAGGAGTACGACGCCTGTGATCCTGGGCTCCTGCTTTCGCAAGGGAACAGGTCTCATCGCAGGCTCCCGTCAACGGGCGTGTCGCGTGGATGTGACCATGGTGAGGCGAGACTGTCGCGCATGTGCCGCGTCGGTGCCGCACGGGTGTCGCGTCCATGCCGCGCTGGCGTCGCGAAGACATCCTCGTGTCAACCAAGCCTTGATATTTATCTTTTAAAAAGAGTGGCTTACAGGGTGTCACCCGCCGGACAAAGCCGCCAGCGTGTCAAGCGTACCCGCATCCGCGGACCGCGGCTCGCCGCTAGCCCTTTGACGAATCGTGGGGCTGGTTCCGCTGCCGGGGTTGCTGCGGCCCGAAATTGAGCCGCCGGGTGACGTTATAGTCGAGCACCGCCATCACGAAATAGGCGGCCAGTTGCTTGGTTCGCACCCAAGGGCCGGTGCGTGCCTTGTAGACCTCGGCGGTGATCAGCTCGGACTGGCCGATCTCCTGTTCGACGAAGCGCCGGACATGCGCGGCAAAGGCGTGGTCCTCGATCCGGAGCATCAGCTCGAGGTTGAGGAACATGCTGCGAATGTCGAAATTGGCGGAGCCGATATGGACGACATCGTCGATGACGAAGAGCTTGGTGTGCAGTTTGGAGGGCTGATACTCATAGATCTTCACGTTCTTGCGGAGCAGTCCCGCATAAGTGAAATGCGCCGCCCATAAGGACGCGGTGTGATCCACCTTGGACGGCAACACCAGCCGCACCCGCCCGCGCTTCCCCGCGCGGTCCAGCCGCCGCAGCATCGCCGGACTGGGCGCGAAATAGGAGGTGACCAGGTCGATCGTCCGCGCGCGCTGCATCTCACGCTTGACCACCCGCGCCCAAGGCGACAGCCGCCGCATCGGCCCGCCGAGCAGCCAGCGCGTCGCACCTTCGGGCTCGCTCCACGAGTCGAGCGTCCGCGCCAGCGAGCGCATCGAAGGCCGCGGCTGGCTCGTCCATCGCCACAGCGCGTCGAAATAGCCGACCAGCCGCGCCGCGGCCGGGCCCTCCACCATCAAGCCCAGATCGCGCCATGCATCCTGTTCGGGCGTACCGAAATAGCTGTCCTCGATATTGAAGCCGCCGATGAGGATGCGCTGCTCGTCGGCGAGCGCCAGCTTCTGATGGTTGCGCAGCAGATAGCGCCGTCCCCAGCGCGGCACGAAGCGGCACATGTGCACGCCCGCCGCATGCAGCGGATCGAAGAAGTGGTTCGCCGCGGCATGCTCGCTGCCGAGCCCGTCGACGATCAGATGCACGCGCACGCCGCGGCCCGCAGCCTCGATCAGCGCGTCGCGCACTGCAGTGCCCGCCGAATCGTCGACATAGATGTAATAGAGTACGCGCAGCGAGCGTTTTGCCGATCGGATCAGGCTGAGCAGCGCGTCCATCCTCTCGGGCCCCTCGGGCAGCATCGTCAGGCGATTGCCGTCGACGGTGAAGGGCTTCGACCAGGGATCCATGCGGCGGTCATGGGCTGCGTCCGCGCCGGCGGCAAGGGCGACGGTCTCAAGAGGTCGCATGTGCGGCCGGGTCCTCCCTGGGCAGTGAACCCGTTGAACTCGCAGTCGCCGCGCGGGTTGCGCCCCAGCGGCGAACCGGCGTTTTTCTTGACAATCCACAGTCTCATGCCTAAGTGCCGCCCCTCTCCCGAATTCCCAAATCAAGGAAGCGTAGATGGCGCGCGTCACAGTCGAGGATTGCGTCGACAAGATCCCGAACCGGTTCGATCTGGTGCTGTTCGCAGCCCAGCGCGCACGGCAGATCTCGGGCGGCGCCGAGCTGACCCTCGATCGCGACCGCGACAAGAACCCGGTCGTCGCGCTGCGCGAGATCGCCGAAGAGACCGTCCACCCGGTGCATCTCGAGGAATCGGTGGTCTCCAGCCTTCAGCGCGTCCAGATCGACGACGAGGAAGCGCCCGACGAGGTCGGCTCGCTGGCCCAGTCGGCCGAGGCGCTCCGCCTCACTGCGGCGGCCCCGCCGCGCAACCAGAATCTGGGCGCCGACTACGAAGGCTGATCCTTCGGACGACCAATCGAAAGCGGCCCCGGAGCGATCCGGGGCCGTTTTCTTATCGGAAGATCACACATCCCGTTCGGCCCGAGCCTGTCGAAGGCGCCAACCGCGAGCGTGACGCCTGTGGAGACCCGCCCTTCGACAAACTCAGGGCGAACCGATTTCAGTTTTGGTCTTGCGCTTCAGAAGCCTCAGCCCGGCCCTTGAATCCCTGCGCCACGACGAACCATTCGACCGAGCCCTTGCGGCTGGCGGGTGGTTTGGCGTGCTTCACCGTCGTGAAATTGCGCTTCATCTCGGCGACCAGTGCCGAATCCGCCCCGCCGGCGAAGACCTTGGCGACGAATGCGCCGCCCGGCGCCAGCGTGCGTATCGCAAAATCGAGCGCTGCCTCGACCAGCCCCAGGGTGCGCAAGGCATCGGTCTGCGCATGGCCGACCGTGTTGGCGGCCATGTCCGACAGGATCAGATCGGGTGCGCCGCCGAGCTCCTCGACAAGCCGGTCGGGTGCGGCATCGTCCATGAAGTCCATCTGCAGGATCGTCGCGCCGTCGATCGGATCGACCGGCAGCAGGTCGATTCCCACCACGGCCGCTTTGGGCAGCCGCTTGCGCACCAGCTGGGTCCAGCCGCCCGGCGCGATGCCGAGGTCGATCACCCGTTTCGCACCCTTGAGGAAGGCGAATTTCTCGTCGAGCTCGAGCAATTTGTAGACCGCGCGGCTGCGATAGCCCTCGGCCTTGGCGCGCTTCACATAGGGATCGTTGAGCTGGCGTTCGAGCCAGCGGTTCGATTGCGGGGTGCGCCCCCGCGAGGTTTTCACGCGGGTATGGCCGCGCCCGCCGCCGCGGCTCATATCTTGTCTCCATTCATCAGACGTCGCAAAATGCCTTCGCGGATGCCGCGATCGGCGATCCCCACCCGCTCCGCGGGCCATAGATCGAGGATCGTCTCGAGGATCGCGCATCCCGCCACCACCAGATCGGCGCGCTCGCCGCCGATGCACGGCACCTGCGACCGTTCGGCCATGCTCATCAACGCGATTCGCTGGCTGACGTCGCGCATCGCGCTCGAAGGGACGATCAGCCCGTCGACCACCGAGCGGTCATACGCCGGCAGGCCGAGATGGACGCTGGCCAGCGTCGTCACCGTGCCCGATGTCCCGAGCAGCCGCCGGGTGCCCTTGGGCGTCCTGAGTCTGGCGACGAACGGCGCGAAGCTTTCCGCCACCCGCGCGCGCATGTCGGCATAGACCGCCGCGCCTTGCTCCGCGCCGTTGGCGAGCCCGGCGGCTTCGGTGAGCGAGACCACGCCCCACGGCGCGCTGTGCCAGTCGAGGATACGCGGCACGGCGGCGCGCGAATCGACGAGGACGAGCTCGGTCGATCCGCCCCCGATGTCGAACACCAAAGCCGGCCCGTCGCCGGGCTCGAGCAGCGCGTGGCAGCCCAGCACCGCGAGCCGCGCCTCTTCCTCGGCGGTGATGATGTCGAGCGCGATGCCGGTCTCGTGATAGACGCGCTCGATGAACGCCGTACCGTTGGAAGCCTGCCGACAGGCTTCGGTGGCGACCGAGCGCGCCAGCGCGACGTTGCGCCGCTTGAGCTTCTCGGCGCAGATCCGCAACGCGGCGAGGGTGCGGTCGATCGCCGCGTCGGACAGCTTGCCGGTGGTGGCAAGCCCTTCACCCAACCGGACGATCCGCGAAAAGGCATCGATGACGGTGAACCCCGTGCCTTGCGGCCGGGCGATCAGCAGGCGGCAATTGTTGGTGCCCAGGTCGAGCGCGGCGAAATGGCGCGATTCGGGCCAGCGTGCGCGCGCCTCCCGCTCGGGCGGAGCTTTCGGTATCGGCCGGGCGGAACCGCCGCTACGGCCACGGGGCACTCTGGCTGGGCCATCCCCCATCACATTCACTCGCTTATATTCTGTTCCGTCTCGGCCACATGCGGCCGTCCGGTGCTTGGCCGCATGGCTAGCGCAGCCGCGCGGGCGGAGCAAGGCACGCCCGAGAAGCGGCGTTGACAGCGCCGGGATGCCGCCCTATCTCGCCGGCCCTGTTGCCCCGTCGTCTAAAGGTAAGACTACGGACTCTGACTCCGTCAATTGAGGTTCGAATCCTCACGGGGCATCCAGATTTTCCCGCTCAGCGCGCCTCGGCGATCAGCTTCGCCGCTACGTCTCCGGCCCAATCGGTATCGCCGAGCACACGCCACACTTCGCGTCCGGCCGAATCGTAGAGAATCGTCGTCGGCAAATTGACCCCCAGCTGGGTGCTGAACGCGGTTTCGGTGTCGAGATAAGGCTGTAGCTTGCTGAACTTCCTCTCTGCGAAGAACGGCGCCACCTTCGCCGGCTCGAAGTCCTGGCTCACGGTCAGCACCTGAAGCCTGTCGCCCTCGCGAACTGCCAGCGCGTCGAGCGTCGGCATCTCCTTGACGCACGGCGCGCACCACGTCGCCCACAGGTTGAGCAGCACCGGCCTGCCTCGGAAATCGGCAAGCGTCCGCTTCGTGCCGCCCGCGTCCACAAAGGGAATGGCGGGCGCGGCTTCGCCCTTGTGGCTGCGGTCGAGCTTGTCGAGTTTGACATGGGATGCAGGCGGCGCGGCGACATTCGTGCCCTCCGCTTGCTGCTTGGGCCCGGATTGCCTATCGCAGCCGCCGATCAGGCCTGCTGCTACGAGGAGAAGCGCGATAGTCGAGCGCAAGCATAGCTCCAATGCGATGTGGGGGGGGCGGTTCGCCGAAGGCCCGTCCGCCGTCATGCGTGAGATAAACGCGTCCATCCCCTTCGACAAGCGGATGTGGCGGCAGGATCTGCGCGGCTCGCAGGCGCATATCGCGATGCTCGGCAAGCAAGGCATCGTGTCGGCCGAGGATGCCGCGCGCATCGCCGAAGGGCTGGCGCAGGTCGCCGCCGAGTTCGAGGCCCAGGGTGTCCCCGACGATCTCGCGCTCGAGGACATTCATATGCTCGTCGAGTCGCGGCTCGCCGACCTTATCGGGCCATCGGCGGGCAGGCTGCACACCGCACGCTCGCGCAACGATCAGGTCGCGACCGATTTCCGCCTCTGGGTGCGCGACGCGATCGATCAGGCCGATGCCGCGCTGGGCGTGCTGCAGGACGCCTTGCTCGCGCGTGCCGAAGAGCATGCGGCCAGCGTCATGCCTGGCTTCACCCATCTCCAGAGCGCCCAGCCGGTGACGCTGGGGCATCATCTGATGGCCTATTTCGAGATGTTCGCGCGCGATCGCTCGCGGCTGGCGGACGCCCGCGTCCGGATGAACCTCTGTCCGCTCGGCGCCGCGGCGCTCGCCGGCACCGGTTTTCCGCTCGATCGCGACGCCACTGCGGCCGCGCTCGGCTTTGACGGGCCGACGCGCAACTCGCTCGATTCGGTCTCGGACCGCGATTTCGCGATCGAATATCTGACTGCAGCGGTGCAGTGCAGCCTGCACCTAAGCCGCCTGGCTGAAGAGTTCGTGATCTGGGCGAGCCAGCCCTTCGGCTTCGTCAGCCTGTCCGACCAATGGTCGACCGGCAGCTCGATCATGCCTCAGAAGCGCAACCCCGATGCGGCCGAACTGGTGCGCGGCCATTCGGGGCGGATCGCCGGCGCGCTCGTCAGCCTGATGATGACGATGAAGGGCCTGCCGCTCGCTTATTCGAAGGACATGCAGGACGATAAGCCGCCCGTGTTCGAGGCGCATGATCTGCTCGGGCTGTGCATCGCGGCGATGACCGGCATGGTCGAAAGCGCGACCTTCCGCACCGACCGCATGCGCGCGCTCGCCGAATCGGGGTTCGCCACCGCCACCGATCTCGCCGACTGGCTCGTACGGGAGGCGGGCGTGCCGTTCCGCGAGGCGCATCACATCACCGGCCGCGTCGTCGCTGCGGCGGAAGCACAGGGCATCCGGCTCGATCAGTTATCGCTCGATGCCCTGAAGGAAATCGACGCGCGGATCGACGATCGCGTATATGGCGTGCTCAGCGTCGACGCTTCGGTGAACAGCCGGACGAGCTTCGGCGGCACTGCGCCGGTGCGGGTACGTGCGGCGATCGCTGCGGCCCGCAAGGGCCTCGAGGAGGAAGGACGATGATGCGCGAGCTGTTGCTGCTCACCGCTTCGCTGGCGCTCGCCGGCTGCGGCGCGCGCGAAGGTCTCAAACCGGCGGAAGGCGCGTCGCTGCCCCCCGCGCCTTATGGCGCGACGGCGACCCCCACGCCCGATGACTTGCTAAAGCCGCCGGTGCAGACACGCCCGGCGCGCAGCGACGATCTCATCGAGAGCACGGACAAAAGGCGCACCGACAAGTTCGACTTGCCGCCGCCCAACTGACGGAATCCCATGGACCATTTCAATCTGATCGACGGCGAACTGCACGTCGAGGACGTACCGCTCGCGCGCATCGCCGAAGCAGTCGGCACGCCCGTTTATGTCTATTCTGCCGCAACCTTCCAGCGGCACGCCCGCGCCTTTCGCGACGGCCTGGCCGCGATCCCGCGCGCGCATTTCGCCTTCGCAGTCAAAGCCAACCCCAATCTGGCGGTATTGCGCCTGCTCGCCAATGAAGGCTTCGGCGCCGACGTCGTCTCGGGCGGCGAGCTGGCGCGCGCGCTGGCGGCGGGGATGGCGGCCAAGGACGTGGTCTTTTCGGGCGTCGGCAAGACCCGCGCCGAGCTCGACCAGGCGCTCAGCGTCGGCATCGGCCAGTTCAACCTCGAACTCGAGGAAGAGGGCGTCGTGCTGTCGCAGCTGGCCGCCGCGCGCGGTCTTCGCGCGCCGGCGACGATCCGAGTCAACCCCGATGTCGATGCCGGCACGCACGAGAAGATCTCGACCGGCCGCGCCGAGAACAAGTTCGGCCTGCCGATCGACGAAGCGCCGGCGATCTTCGATCGGCTGGCGCCGCTGCCCGGCCTGAACCTGCGCGGCATCGCCGTCCATATCGGCAGCCAGCTCCAGAGCCTGGCACCGCTCGAGCGCGCCTTCGAGCGGGTCGGCAAGCTCGTCGCCGATCTGCGCGCCGCTGGTCACGCGATCACCCATGTCGATCTCGGCGGCGGTCTCGGCGTGCGCTATCGCAAGGGCGACACGCCGCCCTCGCCGGCGGAGTTCGGCGATATGGTCGCGCGTGTCACGCGCGGCTGGGACGTCGAGCTGATGTTCGAGCCCGGCCGGGTGATCGCGGCCAACGCGGGCGTGCTGCTCACCGAAGTGCTGTGGGTCAAGCCAGGGGCGGTCCATCCGTGGGTGATCGTCGATTCGGCGATGAACGATCTCGCGCGGGTGGCGCTCTACGATGCGTATCACGATTTCGAAGCGGTGCGGCCGAGCGGCGAGAAGATGACCGCCAATATCGCAGGGCCGGTCTGCGAAAGCAGCGACGTCTTCGCCAAGGGGCGCGAGATCGACACGGTAAGGTCGGGCGATCTCGCCCTCCTGCGCAGCGCCGGCGCATATGGCGCGACGATGGCGAGCACCTACAACAGCCGTCCGCTCGTCCCCGAAGTCCTCGTCTTGGGCGACAGGTTCGAAATCGTCGCCGGGCGTATCTCGGCCGAGGCGATCATGGCCGAGGAACATGTCCCGGACTGGCTGAAATGAGCCTCGCCGCCCTGCCGATCTTCGTGAAGCTGGCGGGGCGGCCGGTGATCCTGATCGGCGAGGGTGAGCCCGCGGATGCCAAGCGCAGGCTGCTCGAACGCGCAGGCGCATGCGTGGTCGATGAGGCGGCGGACGCTGCGATCGCGATCGTCGCGGTCGACGATCCCGAGCCGATTGTCGCGCGGCTGCGCGGCCGCGGGATATTGGTCAATGCCGTCGATCGTGCGGAGCTTTGCGATTTCACGCTCCCCGCGATCATCGACCGCGATCCGGTGCTGATCGCTATCGGCACCGGCGGCGTTTCGGCGGGGCTCGCCGCGGCGCTTCGCCAGCGGCTGGAATTGGTGCTTCCCGCGTCGCTCGGCAGGCTGGCGCGCGCTCTGGCGGCCGCAAGACCGGCGATGCGGAGCCGCTGGTCCGATTCGGGGGAGCGCCGCCGCGCATTCGGCGCCGCGCTCGCCGGGCCGCTCGATCCGCTGGTGGATCAGCCGGACGGGGCCGTCGAGCGCTGGCTGGACGATGCTGCGGCGCCTGCGGCCGCGCTGCTCCGTTTCCGGCTTACGTCGTCCGATGTCGACGATCTGACGCTGCGCCAGGCGCGGGCGCTTGCCCAGGCCGACCGGGTCTTCCATCTTCGCGACGTGCCTGAAGCCATACTCGACCGCGCGCGCGCCGATGCGGTGCGAATAGCATGCGATGCGGCGCCGATTGCGCCCGGCACGGGCCTGTCGGTCTATCTCGAGATGGAAGCATGAGCGGTTTCGCCTATGTCGTGCGCGGCGGCCAGGTCGCGACGCCGCCGCTCAAGCAGGCGCTGGGCGTGGAGGCCGATCTCGTCTGGGTCCATCTCACTACCAATGACGAGCGCGCCAAGGCGTGGCTGGGCGGCGAGGCCGGGCTCTCACCCTATGTCATCGAGGCACTGACCGCTGTCGAGACGCGTCCGCGGTGCGATTCCGCCGGGCCGGGCGCGGTGATCAATCTGCGCGGCCTCTCCTCCGAAGCCCTCGCCGCGTCCGATCCGCTCGCCTCGATCCGGATCTATGCGCATGGCGGGTGCGTCTTCTCGGTCACCCGCAAGGCGCTGAACGCGCTCCACCCGGTTCGCGAGCTGGTCGCGGCGGGCAGGATTCTCGATCCGGGCGACCTGATCGCCGCGCTCGCGCAGGCGATCACCGAGGAGCTCGACCCCGTCGTCGCCGATCTCGGCGACTCGCTCGATGATTGCGAGGAGCAGATCACCACCGGTCATGCCTTCGATCTGCGTCGCATGGTCAATCGCGTTCGCAGCCAGGCGATCGGCTTTCGTCGCTTCCTCAATCCGCAGCGGGCCGCGCTGGAGAAGCTGGCGGCGATCCCCGGCGACTGGCTCGGCGATGACGACCGGCTCCATCTTGCCGCTGCCGCGGACCGCGCGGCGCGGATGGCGGAAGAACTGGAGAGCATTCGCGAGCGCGCCGCGCTGACTCACGAGACGCTCACCGATCTGCGCGCCGAGCAGATCGATCAGCGCTCGCTGATCATCGCCATCGTCGCAATGGTGTTCCTGCCCCTGACCTTCGTCACCGGGCTGCTGGGAATGAACGTTGCCGGCATCCCGTTCGCGCACGAGCCCTGGGCGTTCTGGGGAGTGTTCTCGCTCTGCGTGGCGGTCGCGTTGGTGATCGCGGCATATTTCATCCGCCGGCACTGGTTCGAGCGCTAGGCGGCGGCAGTCCGCCGATTGGCGAGCTCTTCGTTCAACTGGGCGATCGAGCCCAGCAGGCGAGCGCGATCGGCGCGGGCCGCGGCGAGTTCGGCCTGCGCCTCGCCCAGCTCGATGGCGCGCGCGGCGATCCGTGCATCCAGTGCGAGATTGGAGCGCTTCAGCTCCTCGACACGGCCGGCGCGCGCGAGCGTGCGTTCGATGCGCGCTGCGAGAACGTCGAAAGCGACGGGCTTGGCGAGCCAATCATCGGCTCCCGCAGCGAACGCTTCGACGGCGCCTTCCTGCGCGCTGAGCATGATCACCGGAAGATCGGCCGTATCGG
>JASLBO010000075.1 GCA_030146605.1 Sphingomonas sp.
GGGCCCTGTGCGGCCCGCTCTCGTCATGCCCCTCTCCCCGACCCTCTCCCCGCAAGCGGGGAGAGGGAGAAATCACTGATGATCCAGCATCCCGAGGATGCGTTTCGCGATCACATTGTTCTGGATCTCGGTCGACCCGCCATAGATCGACACCGCCTTGCCGAAGAGCCAGCTGCGCACGTCCTTGAGCGCATCCTCCTCGAACCCCTCGCCTTCCCAGCCGAGCCCGGCCAATCCGCGGATCTCGATCAGCAGCTCGGAACGCTCCTGCATGATCCGCGCCCCGACATTCTTCATGATCGAGGTGGCGGCCGAGGGCCCCTGGTTCGACTTCGCCTCGAGCGAGGCGCGGCGCAGCGTCAGCATGAAGGCGCGCAGATCCATTTCGTGCCGCACGATCCGGCCGCGCAGATCCATGTCCGCGATCCGCCCCTGCGCGTCGACCCCGACATATTTCCTCGCGAGTTGCCCCAGCGGCACGCCCGAGAACATCCGTCCCGCGGTCGATCCGCCGCCCGACAGGCTCGAGCGCTCGTGCTGGAGCAAACGCTTGCCGATCGTCCAGCCCTGCCCCTCCTCGCCGACGCGATTGGCCTTGGGCACCCTCACGTCGGTGAAGAAGGTCTCGCAGAACGGCGACGATCCCGAGATCAGCCGGATCGGCCGCACCTCGACGCCGGGCGTATCCATGTCGCAGAGCAGGAAGGTGATGCCCTCATGCTTCTTCGTCTTGTCGGTGCGGACGAGCATGAAGCATTTGTCCGCCCATTGCCCGCCGCTGGTCCACGTCTTCTGGCCGTTGACGACATAATGGTCGCCGCGGTCCTCGGCAAAGGCCTGGAGCGACGCGAGATCCGATCCCGCGCCCGGCTCCGAATAGCCCTGGCACCAGCGCACCGTCCCGTTGGCGATCGCCGGGATATGCTCCTTCTTCTGCGCCTCGCTGCCATATTCGAGCAGGGTCGGGCCGAACATCATCACGCCCATCCCGCCGATCGGATTCCACGCGCCGATCCGCGCCATCTCCTCCTGGAACACGCGCGCCTCGCCGCGGCTCAGCCCGCCGCCGCCATATTCCTTCGGCCAGGTCGGCACCCCCCAGCCCTTTTCGCCCATCGCCGCCTGCCACGCCGCTTCCTCGGGCGAATTCTCCTGCGGTCCCTCGACCGCCGACATGGCATTGTCCTTACCCTTTAGCGCGGGCGGGAAATGCGCCGCCAGCCAGTCGCGGGCATGCGCGCGGAACGCCTCGATCGGGTCGGTCGGCGCATCGATCTGTGCGGTTGCCATCATCCTCTCCATGCCGTGTTCGGCTCGATTCGAAAATGCGGTATGGTAGCCACGGCGTCAAGAGGTGCGTCCGTCATCCCGGCGAAAGCCGGGGCCTCGGGCCGCGCGCGCACAGTTTGAGGCGCGAGATCCCGGCTTCCGCCGGGATGACGAGCGAAGTAGAAGCGTGCTGCAAAGGGGGGCCTTCATGCAATTCCACCACCGTGCGGTGCCGATCGTGCTCTGCGCCGTCATGATCGACTCCATCGGCTTCGGAATCGTCATGCCCGTCCTCCCGCGCCTGATCGTCGAGCTCGCGCATGTCAGCCTCGAGGATGCCGCACGGATCGGCGGCTATATGCTCGCCGCTTATGCCGTCACCCAGTTCTTCGCCGGCCCGATCCTCGGCACGCTCGGCGACAGTTTCGGCCGGCGCCCGGTCCTGCTTTTCTCGATGCTGGCCTTCGCCGCCGATTACGCCTTCATGGCCGTGGCCCCGAGCATCGCCTGGCTGTTCGTCGGCCGGATGATCGCCGGGATCGCCGGCGCCTCCTACGGCCCCGCCAACGCCGTGCTCGCCGACGTCACCCCGCCCGAGAAACGCGGCGCGACCTTCGGGCTGATGGGCGCCGCGTTCGGGATCGGCTTCATCCTCGGCCCGGCGATCGGCGGCCTGCTCGCAGGCTTCGGCACGCGCGCGCCCTTCATCGCCGCCGCGGTGCTGGCCGGACTCAACGCCTTGTGGATCCTGATCGCGCTCCCCGAGACGATGCTCCCCGGGCAGCGCCGCGCGTTCCGCTGGGGTAACGCGCACGTCTTCGCCGCGTTCAAGCCGTTGCTCCACGCGGGCAATGCCGGCTGGCTGCTGCTCGCCGCCTTCCTCTGGCAATTCGCGCACATGGTCTATCCCGCGACCTGGGCCTTCTGGTCCGAGATCGCGCTCGGCTGGGACGAGCAGGCGATCGGCTGGTCGCTCGCCGCCTCGGGCATGGCGATGGCTTTGGTCCAGACGCTCGTCACCGGCCGCGCGATCAAGCGCTGGGGCGAAGAGCGCACCGTGGTGCTCGGCATCCTTGCCGGCGCCACGGCTTTCTTCGGCTACATCTTCCTCCGCGAGGGCTGGATGGTCTACGCACTGATCCCGATCAGCGCGTTCCAGGCGCTCGCTTACCCGTCGATCAACGCGCTGCTCTCGCGAATGACCGACGCGCAGCACCAGGGCGCGCTGCAGGGCGGCATGGCCAGCCTCAACAGCGTCGCCCTGATTCTCGCGCCGCTGGTGCTGAGCCAGTCGCTCGCCTTCGGCGCCGAACGCGGCTTCCCGGCCGGCAATTTCGTCATCGCCGCGGGACTTGCGCTCGCCGCCTTGCTGATCGTGATCCTCCGTGTCGTGCCCCGCGTGAAAGGGGCGGTTGCGTAACGAGGATCGCGCCCCATCTCCGGCGCTCAAGCATGGAGACCAATATGATCGAGCTCTATTACTGGCCCACGCCCAACGGCCACAAGATCACGCTCTTTCTCGAGGAAGCGGGGCTCGATTACGAGATTCACCCGGTCAACATCGGCGCAGGCGAACAGTTCAACCCCGACTTTCTCAAGTTCAGCCCCAATAATCGCATGCCCGCGATCATCGACCGCGCGCCGGCAGACGGCGGCGAGCCGGTGACGGTGTTCGAGAGCGGCGCGATCCTGATCTATCTCGCGCTCAAGGCCGGCAAATTCTACGGCGAGACTCCGCGCGAGCGCACCGACATATTGCAGTGGCTGATGTGGCAGATGGGCGGGCTCGGTCCGATGGCGGGCCAGAACGGCCATTTCAACGTCTATGCGCCCGAGAAGGTGCCCTATGCCATCAACCGCTATGTCAACGAGACCAACCGGCTCTACGGCGTGCTCGACCGGCGGCTGGCGGGCCGCGCGTTCGTCGCCGGCAGCGGCTATTCGATCGCCGACATGGCGATCTATCCCTGGATCGTGCCGCACGAGGCGCACCAGCAGGATCTTAACGATTTCCCCAATCTCAAGGCGTGGTTCGAGCGCATCGCCGCGCGCCCCGCGACGGTCCGCGCCTATGAGAAAGGCGGCGAGGTCCGCGCTTACGCCACGCCGATCACCGACGAGCAGCGCGCCGTCCTGTTCGGCCAGACCGCGGCGAGCACCAAGGCCTGAACTTCCTTATTTGACGAGCGGAAAGCCGAGCGCGGTGGTCACGGCGCCCTTGATCAGATCGAGGGTGCCGTTGATCGCGTCCTCCGCCGCGATCAGCCCGATCCCCTCGACTGTCCGCAGCACTGCGCGCGAATGCTGCAGCTGGATGTCGAAATAGAGCGGCGCCTCTTCGGGCAGGATTTCGCCGTCGCGCACCATCTCGGCGATCTGCCGGATCGCCAGCGCGATCTTCTCGCCCTCGGTGCGCGCGAAGCCGCCCGCGGTCTTGCCGTGCCCGGCGAGCACAGCGACGATCCGCTCGCCGATCTGGCCGCCCAGCGCTCCGAAATCCACGTCCATCGTCAATCTCCGTCAGAGCCTGCGCTGCTTGACCATTTCGAGCTGAAGGATCGCGCGGATGATCCCTTCGAGCCCGCCGAAGCTGTTCTCCATCGCCCGGATGCCCATGCATCGGGTATCGCCCGGCGGCTGTTCCTCGCGATTGCGGTGGATCGTTTCGAGATCGCCGACGCCGGCCTCGAGCGCCTTCACCTGGTCTGCCGTCGCGGCATTCCGCGCGATCGCGCTCACCCGCACGCGCAGATTGGCGATGTCGCCGCGGATCGTGCGGTAGAAGCCGACATGCTTCGAATAAACGCAGCCCGGCGCCTTGTTCTCGTAGACGAGCTCCTGATGAAAGGCCGACAGCTCGCCCTGTATCTGGGTTACCATCTCCTCGGTCCGGCTGTCGTAAGGCGCGATGAGCGAAACCGAACACGATGTCGTGAGCGGCAACAGCAATAGCGGCAACATCGCCGCTGCGAAATTTCGCCATACCCTGCGATGACTTGCCCGCATCGAACGTGCCCTCCCGGTCGTCCGGCCCGTATCATAGCGATATTGCGGCACGACTGTCGAATCGAAACGCCGCGCCCCGGCCAACGGCTTTTTCGAAAAATGCGTATGGCGTTCCGCGGCACCGCCGCTAAAGATCGCGCGATGGGGGCAAGACCGTGACTGCCGAGGCGATGCTGGCGAGCGACTTCGCGACGCTGCCCGATCTGATCCGCGCGCACGCCGCCGGGCGTGGCACCAAGGCTGCGATCGTCTTCGGCGAGCGCATCGTCGATTATGCCGGGCTCGACCGGGCGATGGACCGCATCGCCTTCTCGCTTCACCGCGACGGCGCGCGGCCGGGCGACGCGATTGCAATCCTCGGCCTCACTTCGCTCGAATACGGCCTCGTCTTCCTCGGCGCGCTGCGCGCAGGCTGCGTCGCCGCGCCGCTCGCGCCCTCGGCGACGCCCGATCAGCTCGCGGCCATGGTCGCCGATTGCGCCGCGCCGATCCTGTTCCACGACGCCGCGCACGCCATCGTCGTGCCGGTCCGCAAGGTGTCGCTCGAACGCCTCGACGACTGGCTCGGCGAAG